>JAGPHL010000015.1 GCA_018055515.1 Anaerolineae bacterium | reverse complement strand
TCGACTGGACAGTCCGTGAGAATGTGCGGGCACACCTGCGGGTGCTCGTCAAGCGCATCCTGCGCAAGCACGGCTACCCGCCGGACAAGCAGGAGAAGGCAACGCAGACCGTGCTCGAGCAGGCTGCGCTCCTGTCCGCGGAATGGGCGACGGCATGAGAGGAGCTCTAACAACAACATGCAGCGGATGGCGCTGCGCCCCGCCGCTGATGCTGACCGTTAGCGGGCAATTTGCCAGGAGAGATTTTATGACCGACGAAAGATTGTCATTAGAGCAAATCCATATCATTAAGAATTCACTGACCGCACTGAGAAAGAATAAAATTGATCATGTTCCTATTGGTGAAGCTATTCAATTTATTATTTATAGCATTTGGAGAGACCTGAAGGAATCATAGCAGCTTTTGCAGACGAAAAATATCTCTCTGAGGAAAGATCGGTCGGCTGAAGGGGAGATCTGGCATTGACAGAGCGGTTGTCTCCGATTATAATGATGATAAATATGACGTCAAATCTATTGTCGAATTTGTGGCTATCCCGGAAAGGAAGGGGCGATGGCAGTCAAGATTATGCCTATCAGCGATTTGCGACGACGGACGACCGACGTGATCGAGGCCGTACAGGCTGAAGGGGACGCCGTGTACATCACGCAGCACGGACGGCCCATTGTGGTACTGGTGGAATATGCGCGCTATGAGCAATTGCTCCGTCAGATACGGGAATCCCCGCCGCCGGCGCCGTCCGGCAGTTACACCGATTATCTGGCGGGCTTGCATCAGGAAATTTGGAAGGGCGTAGATACCGACGCCTATCTCCACGAGGAGCGCGACGCATGGGAACCCTCGCCGACGCACTGACCGGTCACACCCGCCTGGGACTCGATACTTCGGTCTTCATCTACCACCTGGAACGCCATCCCCGATATTTCTCGCTGACGTATCCGCTGCTGGCCGGCGTGGAAGCCGGCCGATGGAGCGCCTGTACCTCGGTGGTGACATTGATGGAATTGACGGTGCGGCCATGGCAGTTGGGGCAGCCGGAAATCGCGCAGCGCTACGAGACGGCGCTGATGCAGTTCCCCAATTTGATGGTGCTCGACGTGACGCCGGGCATTGCACACCAGACCGCCCAGTTGCGCGCGCAATATCGCTTGCGTCCCGCCGATGCGCTCCAACTGGCGACGGCGCTGTTGGGGGGCGCGACGCTCTTCGTGACCAACGACCGCGACCTGACACGAGTCACACCGATCTTGCCGGTGTTGGCGCTGGAGGACCTGGACACGACATCTCCTTAGCCGCGATCCCGACGATGGCTGCCTGAGCGCCGGCGCGGGGAGGAGCCGCGTGGTGTCAGCGTGAGCGGCGCCCGGCATTGGCCGGATCGGCCTGATGACATTGGATGCTGTTGCGCGCCAGAAGGTCTCCGGGGTAAGGCAAAACGCTACGTAAGTGACCGCAGAGGAAACGCCGGGGGAAGCAAGCCCCCTGACTCTACGCGTGGAATCCCTCAAGCTGCTCCAGCACCGCGCGGAGATCGGCCGGCAGCGGCGCCGTGAAGGTCATCACCTCGCCCGTCGTCGGATGCGTCAACGTCAGCTCCCGCGCGTGGAGGAATTGCCGCGGCGCGGGCAACGGCTGCCGCCGCGGCCCGTAGACCTCGTCCCCCACGAGAGGATAGCCCAGCCACGCGAAATGCACGCGGATCTGATGGGTGCGCCCGGTCAACAGGGTGACGTCCACCAGCGTATAGGGCCGCCCCTGCGCATCGTGCAACACCTGCGCCCCCTCCCAGCGCGTCCGCGCCGGTTTGCCGCTGCTCACCACCGCCATCCGCTGCCGGTGCACCGGGTGACGGGCAATCGGCGCCTCGATGAGACCCTCCGGCTGCGGCAAGGAGCCGATCAACAACGCCGTGTAGCGCTTGGTCACCGCGCGGCCTTTGAACTGTCGCTGCAGCGCACGGACCGCGGCCTCGCGTTTCGCCACCACCAACACGCCGGAAGTGTCCTTGTCGAGCCGATGGACAATGCCGGGACGCACAGCTTCGGGTCCGGAGGCGGCGCCGGCCTCCAAATCGGGACAGTGCGCGAGCAACGCATTCACCAGCGTGCCGGAAAGGTTCCCCGCGCCCGGATGGACGACCATGCCCGGCGCTTTGTTGACCACGAGGATGTCGGCGTCCTCGTAGAGGATGTCGAGCGGCAGCGCCTCCGCCTCCACGACGGGCAAGACGGGCGGCGGCAAGCGGACCTCGATCACGTCACCGGGACGCACTTTGGCGGCAGCGCGCGCGGGCGCGGCATTCAGCGTGACACGCCCCTCCTCGATGAGGCGCTGAACAAAGGCCCTGGAGAGATTCGGGAAGGCCGCCACGACGGCGCGGTCCAGCCGTTCGCCCCCCGCCGCCGCGGTGAAAGTCAACGTCGGCAGCCCCGCCTCATCCTGCATTCTGCGGCGCCTCGACGACCACCCGGCCGGCCTTGATCACCTGCGCCACGGGATTCGTGCCGAAACGATATCCCAGGTAGCGATAGTCCGGCGCATCGAGCACCAGGACGTCGGCAACCTTCCCCGGCGTGAGGCTGCCCACGCGCTCCCCCATCCCCAGGGCAAAGGCGGCGTTCAACGTCGCCGCGACGAGCGCCTGCGCCGGCGTGAGCTGCAAGTAGCGGCACGCCAGCGCGATGACGAAGGGCATGGATTCGTTCCACGCCGTGCCGGGGTTGCAATCCGTCGCCAGCGCCAACGCCGCGCCCGCCTCCAGCAAAGCCCGCGCGGGGGTGTACTCGTGATGTCCCAGTCCAAACGGCGTACAGGGCAGCGAGACCGCCACCGTCTCCGCCGTCCCCAGCAGCGCGATCTCCGCCGGTGACGTTGCGACCAGATGATCCGCCGAAATCGCGCCCAACTCCACCGCCAGCGCCGTCCCGCCCAGCGGCTTGAACTCGTCCACGTGGATCTTGAGGGGGAAGCCCAGCGCGCGGGCCGCTTCGAGGATGCGGCGCGACTGTGCCAGGTCGAAGACCCCCTCTTCACAGAACACATCGCAGAACGGCAGGTGCGGCAGCCCCAGCGCTCGCGCTTTCTCTGCCACGGCCGGCAGCATTTCCTGGATGATCAGGTCCACGTAGGCGTCGGTACGCCCCTGATATTCCGCCGGCACCGCGTGCGCGCCCAAAAATGTCGGCGCCAGCGTCGCGGGATGACTGCGATCCAGCGCCACAATCGCTTCCAGCTGGCGCAATTCGGCCTCCGTCTCCAGCCCGTAGCCGGTCTTCACCTCGACCGTCGTCGCGCCATGCGCCAGCATCCGATTCAGACGCGGGCGCGCCGCCGCGACCAACGCCTCCACCGGGGCCGCCCGCGTCGCTCGCACCGTAGACATGATCCCGCCGCCGGCGGCCATGATCTCCATGTACGTCGCGCCGGCAATCCGGCGCTCGAACTCCGCCGCGCGATCCCCCATCCAGATCAGATGGGTGTGCGGATCCACGAAGCCGGGGCAGAGCACCTTGCCGGAGACATCCATCTCGCGGGCGGCGCGGAAGGTCGCGCGCAGCTCAGCCGTCTTTCCCACCGCCAGGATGCGCCCGTCTTTGATCGCCAGCGCGCCGTCCTCGATCAGGCCCAGATCCCCCAGGCAGGCGCCGCGCTGAGGCCCACTCGCGTGAGGCGGCACCGTGCACAGCTGCGCCGCCGAATGTAACAGCAGATCGGCTTCTTCCATGATTTCCCATTCCCTCCGCGAATCGTCTGTCACTCCTGCCCATGGTTCCATTTTACATCCAAAAACAAAAAGGCCAGGGAGAAGTCCCTGGCCTGATCTCGCCGCCGCATCTCAGGGCACAAACCAATCATCCTGACGCGCCAGGTAGAACCACACCCCCACGCTGTAGGGATTGCCATCGGCGTCGGTGCAGCGAGCCACAATCGCCGTCGGCGGGACGTCTTCGGGGATCAGCGGATATCCTTCGGGAACCCAATTCTGGTCGCCAAACAGATAGACGTCCTCGCGAGCAGAATCCGCCACCCAGATGGGACCGCCGATCTCAGAACGGCTCACGGCAAACATCGCGCGCCACTCCCCCTGCCCTCGCAGCTCATGGCGCAACGCCACCGCGTTGACGTAATCACGCAGGATGGTGGTCGCAAAGAACTTCGGTGCGCGATACATGATCTGCTCCCAACCGCCGTTGTAGGCCGCGAGCGCATTGAAGACATCCCCGTCGCCCTGGTGAATCACCGTCGCCAGGGTGCGCGTGCCCCAAAACAGATTCGTGGTCGGATCCAGCAATTCGGCGCGCGAAGGGCGCCAGGAGAACCCCGCCTCTTTCGGCATCACCTGCATCAGCCCCACCGACCCCACCGGGCCGATGGCCTGAGAATCGCCGCGGGATTCCATCCACACCAGCGAGGCGAGGAAATCGGGATCCAGCCCGCGACGCTCTGCCTCTTGAATGATCAACGTGTCCCATTGACGCACGCGGGGGCTCCAATACGTCGAAAGTGTCGGGGTGGGCATCGCTTCAGGGGTTGGAGCGGCGGCAGGGCGTGGAAGGCTCTTCACCTCCCCTGCCTGCGGATCTACCGCTTCGTCCAAAATGGGTGCGGCTGCGACATTGAATACCAACGCACACAGACCAAGCCATAGCCGCCATCGCCGCTGAGGTCTCATCTAAGTCCTCGCTTTGAAGTCCGGGGATGTTGTATCAGCATAGAACAATCTTATAGGGGAAAATGGGATTTTGTCAAGCGCAGGACGCGCTCACCGCCCGGAAGCCGCCAACACCGCCGCCAACCGCGCGGCCTCGTCGGGGTTGCGCCGGCAGTGATCCAACAGCAGGTTGATCATTTCCCCGCGTTGCAGACCCCGCGCGAATTTGTCGAAGACTGCCGGGAAATGGTCAAGGCACAGGCTCTCGATTTCTACCGCGTCGAGCCGCTGCAGACGGGCGCGCAGGGACGGGAGATCCACAGGCGCGGCAGGAATGGGCGGCGTCGCGGGCGCGCCTTTCTCGACGGTGACGACGTTCCCGTTCCCCACCACGTTCCCGTCGCCGATGATGGTGATGTTTCCCTGGGTCGGCGACGTTGGCGCGGCGTAGTAATTCCCCGCCACGTTGAGCTGCACGCCGACCTGCTGCCCCTGCTGATTGAAGACCGTCGGGCCGGCAGGAGGTTGCGCGCCGCCGCCGACTGCCTCCGCACGCACGGCAGCCGTCACCTCCCCCGCCAGCGCCGCCAGGTCCTCACGCAGCGCGTCGCCGGGCGGGGTATTTTCGGCCAGGACACGCAGCAGCAGGGCCAGGGCGTTTTCCCCCGCCGGATGGGTGTGCTCACTCAGGGCAGCGATGACGGCCCGCGCTCGTTCCGCGCGAGTGCCGGCCTCCGGCAGCAGGTCGCGCCACGCGCTCAGGCGGGCGTCCACAAAGAGAGCTCTCAACGCGCGGTCACTGTCGCAGGCGCCGCAGCGCAACAGCGCCGCCTGCACACGTCCATAGAGATCGCCGGGAATCCCGCTCATACGCCGTCACCTCCAGCCACGAATGCGGCTACGAATATAGCCACGAATGCGACCACGAATAAGGCCACGAATAAAGGGACTACAGCAAAGTATAGACAAAAACGCGATTCTGGCAAAGCCTTCCCACCTGGGATGCGCATTGACTGCTGACTGCATACGGGTATAGTAAGGCCCGCAACCATTGATCATCCCAGAGGACCTGCCTGTGAAAAGCCATCCATTATTGCTGACCCTGCGGCGCCTGCGCGGCAATGCGCGCGGCTGCGTGTTGACCGAGCCGCTCTGGGGCATCCCTTTCAACCTCTACGCGCCCTACGCCTCCCTCTACATGCTCGCCTTTGGACTCGACGACCGTCAGATCGGCCTGTTCGCCAGCATCGGCATGTTCGTGCAGGTGATCTGGACCGTGCTCAGTGGTGCCATCACCGACAAATTGGGGCGCAAACGCACCACCCTCATCTTCGACCTCATCTCGTGGAGCGTCCCCACGCTGATCTGGGCCATCGCGCAGAACGCCACCTACTTCCTCATCGCCGCTATCGTCAACGCGACGTGGCGGGTCACGCACAACTCCTGGAATTGCCTCCTCGTGGAGGACACCGATGCCGACCTGCTGGTAGACATCTACTCGTGGATCTACATTGCGGGCTTGCTGGCGGCGTTCGTCGCTCCGGCGACGGGCCTCTTCATCGGACGCTTTGGGCTGGTCCCCACCGTCCGCGCTCTCTACCTCCTCGCTTTTGTGATGATGACCGCCAAATTCATCATCTTGAACTCCCTGGTCACCGAGACCCAACAAGGGCAGGCGCGGATGCAGGAGACGCGCGACGAGCCTCTGTTCAGCGTGCTCCAGGGTTCCGGGAAGGTGCTGCACCAGATCCTGCACACGCCGGCAACGCTCTACACCGCCGGCCTGATGATCCTGCTGAGCATTGCCAGCTCCATCCGCGGCACGTTCTGGTCCATTCTGGTGGCCGAAGAACTGCACATAGACGAAAAATACCTCGCCCTGTATCCCTTCGTGCGCTCGATCATGATGCTGCTCTTCTTCTTCCTGGTCATGCCGGCGCTGCGCAAGTGGCGCGTCCACAAACCCATGTTGCTCGGCTTTGCCGGGCTGATCCTCAGCCAGCTCCTCCTCATCCTCACGCCGCCGGGCAATTACTTCGTCCTGTTCCTGGCGACGGCCCTCGAAGGCTTTGCGACGCCGGCCGCGTATACCCTGCTCGACACGCTGACCGTGACCACGGTGGACGCCGCCGAACGGGCGCGCATCATGGCGCTGCTCAATCTCGCCGTGATTCTGGGGAGCTCCCCCTTCGGCTGGATTGCGGGGGAACTCTCGGCGCTCAACCGGAGCCTGCCCTTCGTGTTGATCACGGTCATCTTTGTCCTCAGCGCGATCCTGACCTTCCTCGCCAGCCGCGCCACGGAACGGCAGCTCGCCGCAGAAGCCGCGAGCTGAATCGTCCTGACCCCCACACACAACGCCCCAGGCATCCAGGCCTGGGGCGTTGCCGATCGGGGAGCGCTGCACCGGCTACGGGCGTGCTCCCAAAGTCAGGGACAGCGTGACCGTCTCGTCGCCGCGCAGCACCTTCACCGCGATGGTCTGCCCTGGACTCGCGTGGAAGCTGAGGAAGCTGTTGAGATCGTCGAAACTGTTGATGGGCTGATCGTCCAGCGCGATGATGAGATCCCCGCCGCGCCCGGTGTTGGGATTGGCGGCGATAATCCCCGCCTTGTCGCCCGGCCCGCCGGCCGTGACCGCGACCACATAGGCCCCTTGAATCTGTGACAATCCGTAGCGCTCCTGGTCGGCGAGGGTGATTTCGCCATCGAAGGACACCCCCATGTACGGATAGACATAGCGGCCATCGGAGATCAGGCTGGGGACGACGCGACGCACGGCGGCGGCGGGCACAGAAAAGCCGACGCCGGAGCTCGTCCCCGTCATAGACGCGATCGCCGCGTTCACCCCGACGACCTCGCCGTTGAGATTGAGCAGCGGGCCGCCGGAATTGCCGGGGTTGATGGGCGCATCCGTCTGCACGACTTCCGGCAGAGAGTAAGTGCTGTTGCCCATGAGGCTGCGCTGCGATTGCAGACTCCGCCCGAGGCCGCTGACAATGCCCAGCGTCATAGACCCCTGCTCACCGAAGGGATTGCCGATGGCCACGACGAACTGTCCCACCTGCAGCGTGTCGGTCTGGGCCACGGCCAGCGGCTCGATCCCCTCTGGCAGGCTGTCCACTTTGAGGACCGCCAGGTCACTGTCGGGATCGGCGCCGATCAACTTCGCCATGGCTCGATCGCCGTTGTAGAACACGATCTCGAAAGTCCTCCCCTCGGAGACGACATGACTGTTGGTGACGATGTATCCCTCGTTGGTGTAGACAAAGCCGCTGCCGCTGCTGCTCGCCACACCGCCGCTGGAAACGATGATGTAGACGACGGCGGGATTGGCGCGGGCATACAAAGCGGTGAGTGTGGCCTCCAGATCGGTCTCGATGACGGCAGGCGCCGTATAAGCCACGGGAGTGCGCTCCAGTTGCGCCAGGCGCTCATTCACGGCCGCGTCCACCAGGGTCTCGATCTCGTCGGCGCTCAGTGACGTCGCCGGCGGCGTTGCCGTTGCGGGAACGGGCGTCTCCTGCGTCGTCTGGGACCCGGTGACGAGACTGCATCCCAACAGCACCAACAACAAAGGAATCACCAGAAATCGCACAGCAGGGTTATTTTTCACATCACACCTCAGAATCAGAAGTTTCTGCCCCCCGTCTCAGCGAGATGGCCCGAAAAAGTGTTGGCGGCGGCGCCCTGAGCGCCGCCGCCAACGGCTACACGCTAGAAACGCTGGGACGACATTCCCATCCCACGCATACGCCAGCTGCTATTGTTCTGCAGCGTGCCCGTATCGGAGTCGGAATCGGAATCGGTACCGGGGCAATGACAACCTTCCCCACCAAACCGTCCACGTCCAGGATGCCCCATCGGGCCCATGCCGCGCCCAAAGTCGCGGCCGAACATCGGGAGCCCCTCATCCTTCAAGGTCGTCGCCTGCTCCTCGGTGATGACGCCATCCGCTACGGCGCGATCGAGCGCTGCCTCGACCGCCGCCTGCAAGCGGGTCTGCAAGGTCGCCTGATCCAGATCGAGCTCATCCATCCACTCCGACAGCGTCTTGTCGTCGAGCGTCGCCGGCTCGATGCCGAGCGCTTCAGCCAACAGGGTCTGCCGATCCAGATAGGGCGCCACCAGCGAGTGAAGCTTCATCTGATCGTACTGCTCCTGCGTGATGAGCCCCTGTTCCAGCGCCTGATCCAGCGCGCGGGTGCTCGCTGCTTGCCGGGCCGCCTGGAGCTTCTCCACCGTGATCCCCAGCTCCTCAGCGAGGAGCGCATCGCGGTCCAGGCCCTTGATGCCAAACCATCCCCCGCCGCCGTGAGCGCTGACCACGCCGGCCGTCCCTACTGTGAGCGCAAGCACCACCACTGCAATCACCAACCCACGTTTCCATCCTTTACCTTTGAACATACACTTACCTCCTTAGTAACTTGTGAGATAGGATGTCAGGCAGGGCCTCGCGACCCTGTTCCTGATGCTCTGATTGTAGCAAGAACTTGTTAGAAAGTTATTAAGGAGCTGCCATGTGCCGGCCGGGACATCGCCAGGCATGAAACTGACGTGGGCACCTGAGCACATGTCCACGTGGGCACGTGCACACGCGCTCTATTCTCCAGACGCTCGATCCGCCTCGCCCTCCGGCCCCTCAAACAGGGCACGCGCTTCTTCCAGGTAGAGGGCCAGCTCCGCCTCGCTCTTGCCCTTGCTCAGCAGATAGCGCTTCAGCAAATGCTCAGGGGTCAGCGACTCGGGGTCCAGCCCTTCGAGCCGATCCCGAACGGCACGGTCAATCTCACGGTTGATCTGCGCGAAGAACGCCCCCTCCAACAGCGGCATCAGCGCCGCATCGCGGAGCAACGGCTCCTGTTCAGGGGTCAACGTCAACACCAGCCGCACGACAGCGTCCGTGATGGTGCGCCGCGAGACCGCAGCGCGCACGGCCGCCAGCGGCTCCGACTCCGCACGGACGTCCACCCGCACGGTGCAAAAACGGCGGGCCGGCAGCTCGACGTAACGCCAATCCGCCTGTCCCCGCCGCAGTTCGAGCCAGCAAAACCCCTTGGGCTGCTTCTCCTCGCCGAAGTCCACCCGCTCCAGACTGCCCGGGTACACCACCGGCGGCGCCTGCTCGGGGTTGAGATCCTGGTGTTGATGGATGTGCCCCAGGGCCACATAATCCCACGTCGGGTCGCAGAGCGCCGAGAGGGGAAGGGTGACATCGCGTCCCACCATGATGTTGCGCTCCGAGCCCCAATGGGCATTTTCAACCGAGAAATGCCCCAGCAGCACCGTCGGGATGTCGGGATCGGCCCGCGCCGCGAGCTGCTGCATGAGGTCAACCAACGCGCCGCTCACCGCTTGATCCAGCGCCTCACGGCTCATGCGACGGTATTGCTCGCGGGTGAGCAAGCGCTGATGGACCGGGAACGGCACGGTCGCCACCTGCAAAGGCCCCCGGCGTGTCTCCAGGCGCACCAGCTCCGGGCGATCCGCCACGGTCACATGGGGCACCCCCAACGTGCTGAAAATTTCCACGCTGGAGGCCCGCTGTTCCATCAGAGGGATGTCGTGATTGCCCACGAGCAGGACCGTGGGGATAGCGGCCTCCGAGAGCCGCCGGATGCGCTGCGCAAATTCGCGCTGATGGGTGGGACTGGGCGTCCGCGTGCGGAAAGCATCCCCCGCGAAGAGCACCGCGTCCGCCTCATGCGTGATGGCATACGTCACCACCTCGTCCATCCGGCGCAGGAAATCCACGACGCGCAGATTCAGGCCCGTCTCCGGGTCGAGCCGCCCGTAATTCTCCATCCCGATGTGCAAATCGGCAAAGTGTAGAATGCGAATCGGATCAGCCACAGCGTCCCCTCGACTGTCTCACCCTCACGGCTCGGATTCGAGCGCCATGAGCTTCTCGACGCGCGAGCTGTGGCGACCGCCCTCAAACGCCGTGGTCAAGAAGGCGTCCACGATGTCCAGCGCCAGCCCCACGCCCACGACACGTCCCCCGAGCGCCAGGACGTTGGCGTCGTTGTGCAACCGCGCCATCCGCGCCATGTAGGAATCCGTGCACAGCGCCGCCCGTATGCCGTGCACCTTGTTCGCGGCGATGGAAACGCCGATCCCCGTGCCACAGATCACAATGCCCCGCTCGCCCGCGCCGGCCGCCACCTGCTGCGCGACGCGACGTCCGTAGTCGGGATAGTCCACCGAGACCTGCGGCTCATACGTCCCCAGGTCCTCCACCTCGTGCCCCAGGGCCAGCAGATGGGACTTCACGGCCGTCTTGAGCTCATACCCTGCATGATCGGAGCCGATACAAATGCGCATACGTCCACCCCCTTTACCAGCAAATGGCGCGCTGGCCATGAGCGCGCAGGTAAGCGTTTGCCCGCGAGAAATGCCCACATCCGAAAAAGCCGCGATGCGCCGCCAGCGGCGAGGGATGCGGCGCTTCGAGGATCAAATGCCGCTGTCCGTCCATCAACGCGCGCCGGGCCTGAGCGTGCGCGCCCCACAGCATAAACACCAGCCCTTCGCGCTGTCCGTTCAGCGCCATGAGGATGTCATCGGTCAGCGCCTCCCATCCCAACCGCCGATGCGAGCCCGGCTTGCCCATCGCCACCGTCAAAATTGTGTTGAGCAACAACACGCCCTGATCCGCCCAACGGGTGAGATCGGTGGAAAAAGAGGGAGGCGCGCCGGCATACACGTCCCGCGCGACTTCCCGGAAGATGTTCCGCAACGAGGGCGGCGCGGCGACCCCCTCCGGCACCGAAAAAGCCAGTCCATCAGCCTGCCCTGCTCCGTGATAGGGATCCTGTCCCACAATGATCACCTGCACTGCCGCGAAGGGCGTGCGTTCCAGGGCGTAGAAGACGCGCTCCTCCGCCGGGTAGACCGCCTCCTGCTCCCGCCGCGCCGCCACGGCAGCGAGCACGTCCAGGTGATAGCCCGCTGCCAGCAACGGCGCCGCCTGCACCCAATCCCCCAAACGGTCAGGCATCAACAACGCCCCCATTTTCCGCTTGCGGCTCAAGGCTTACGGCCGGCAGCACGCTGTCGTGATCCGGAATCAAAGTCTCCACATTGCGGATGACCGGGAACAGGTAGCCGCCCAGGCTCACAATCAGCGCGGCCACACCGAAGATGACAAACATCAGCGCGATGCCCGCTCCGGGACCAACTCCCACCAGCCGGCCAAAGAGCGGGACCGCCGCGCCCCCCTCTCGCAACGCCGGCTCGAAGACTTTGTCCGCCAGGGGCCCGGCAAGCAACGACGCGATCGGCATGACCAGCCACGCGATCAGGCGTCGCGCGCCAAAGACCCGGCCCTGAATGTCCGGCTCGACTTTGGCCTGCCAGATGGCCTGATTGGAACCGTTGATCAGCGGGCTGAATGCGCTGCCGAGAAACAGCCCGACCGCCCAAAACGGCAGCGACTGCGCCAGGCCGAGCCCTATCATGCCGAACAACGCCGCTCCCGCCCAGCCGAGCAGCACGCCATGGACGCGCCGTCGAAAGCCGCCCCAGGTGCTCATCACGATCCCGCCCAGCAACGCCCCCAGCGCGCCGGCGGAATTCACCACGCCGAAAGCCTGCGCGTCGTTCCCCGTGCGTCCCAGAATCATCGCTCCGAAGACGGAATATCCCAGGTTGTGAAACAAATTGCCGAGCATGAAGATCAGCTGCAGGCCCAACAGGCCCGGACGGCTGAAGATGTAGCCGAAACCCATCAGGGATTCCTTGAGGAAATTGCCTTGAGCCGCAACCCCGGCTGCCGTCCGCGCCGGCTGCGGAATGTGGCTGAACAGCAGCACGGTGATGGCAATGCTCGCCGTGACCAGATCTAGGATCAGGAGGCCCGCGACCCCCACCGGCCCGATGAGAGCGCCCGCGAGCAGCGGCGCGATGATCCCCGACGCCGCGCCGGCCGTTTCCAGCATCGCGTTAGCGCGCGCGTACTGCGATTTGTGCAGCATCGTCGAGATCGCCGCGGAGTAAGCGGGCCACTGAAAGCCGTTCATGATCCCGCCGACGAGCGCCAGCGCGTACAGGTGCCAGATCTGGAGCGCACCGCTCAGATACAGCAGCAGAATAATCAGCGAGGTCACCGCCGCGGTCAAATCGCTCAGCATCATCATGAGCTTGCGGTTGGCGCGATCCACGATCGCGCCGATGAAGGGGCTGAGCAGGGTCATCGGGGCGACAAAAAAGAAGCCCGTCAGCGCCAGCGGCGTCGCCTGACCACTCTTGCCGTAGACCCAAAAGGTGAGCGCAAACCCGCTCATCGCGGTGCCCAACAAAGAAAGCACCTGACTCACCCAGATGAGGGTGAAAGTGTGCATCCCGCTTCGCTGAACGGAGGAAGGTGTGTCCTGCATTCGCCGCCGCCTCGCTACAACCGCGGCAGCACGACTCCGACCTGCCCTTGATACTTACCCTTTTTGTCGGCGTAAGAGATTTCACAGGGCTCATCGCCCTCGAAGAAAAGCACCTGCGCGATGCCCTCGTTGGCATAAATCTTCGCGGGCAATGGCGTCGTGTTGCTGATCTCGATCGTGATATAACCGTGCCAGGCAGGTTCGAGAGGAGTGAAATTGGTCACGATGCCACATCGCGCATACGTGGATTTCCCCAACACCGCCCCCAGGACATTGCGCGGCATACGGATATACTCCAGGCTGCGCGCCAGCGCGAAGGAGTTCGGCGGGATAATGCAGAGATCCCCCACAAAATCCACCATGGCGTGCGGGTCAATGCCCTTGGGATCCACCACCGTGAGATTCCCCACCCCCGGCGTGAAGACCTTGAACTCGTTAGCGACCCGAATATCGTAGCCATAAGATGAAAGCCCGTAGGAGATGATCCCATCGCGGCGCTGCCCGTCATAGAACGGGTCAATCATCTGCTGTTCCAGCGCCATCCGGCGAATCCAATGATCAGGTTTGAGTCCCATAGCGCTTCCTGTGTGCAGTCATCTGGAATGGGTGAGAGGTAATGGGTGATGGGTAATGGGTGATGGGGAATGGGGAGCCAGTACCCCGCCTACCCCACCCGCTTGTAGAACAGCGGCAGCGGATCTACCGGCGTCTCGGAGAACGTCAACGCCGCCAACACGCGCCGTTCGGCCTCAGCGCAGCGCGCCTCATCGTTGGCATAGACGGTAAACAGCGGCTCGCCCGCGTGAATCCACTCCCCGACCTTGAGGTGCATCATCAACCCCACGGAGTGATCAATCGGATCGCCCTTTTGCAGCCGCCCGCCGCCAAGAGCCACCGTCGTCATGCCGATCTCGTCGGTCTGCACGCGCGCCAGATAGCCGCTCACCGGCGCGGGGACAGGGCGCACGATCCGCGCCACGGGAAAACGCTCCGGCTCATCGAGGTAGCGCACGTCGCCGCCTTGCGCAATCACCATCTGCCGGAATTTCTGCCATGCCGCGCCGGATTCGATGGCCTGCGCCACCAGCTCCCGTCCCGCGAGCGCATCGGCGGCCTTCCCCCCTAGCGCCAACATCTCGCCGCCGACGACCAGGCAGTGCTCCAGAAAGTCCTGCGGGCCGGCGCCATGAAGCGTGTCAATCGCCTCGCGGACTTCCAGGCTGTTACCCACCGCCCAACCGAGAGGCTGATTCATGTCCGAAAGCAACGCCACCACCTTGCGCCCCACCTCATGGCCGATGCGCACCATGCTCTCCGCCAGCTGTTCGGCGTCCTCGACCGTCTTCATGAAAGCGCCGCTGCCCGTTTTGACATCCAGCACAATCGCATCCGCGCCCGCAGCGATCTTCTTGCTCATCACCGAGCTGACGATCAGCGGCAGGCTGGGCACCGTCCCCGTCACATCGCGCAGCGCGTAGAGCTTGCCATCGGCCGGCGCGAGATTGACGCTCTGCCCCGCTAGGACCAGGCCGATCTCCCGCAATTGCTGCTTGAACTCCGCGACCGACAGATCACTGTGGAAGCCGGGGATGGACTCGAGCTTGTCCAGCGTCCCGCCGGAGAAGCCCAGCCCCCGTCCCGACATCTTGCCCACCGGCAGACCGCACGCCGCCACTGCCGGGCCGATCACCAGCGAGACCTTGTCGCCCACGCCGCCAGTCGAATGCTTATCCACGACGAAAGGCGCCGCATCCTTGAGATCCAGCATCTCGCCGGAATGCGCCATCGCCAGCGTGAGGTCCCGGGTCTCCCGATCGTTCATGCCACGCAGCATAATCGCCATCAACAAAGCCGAGACCTGATAATCCGGGATGCTCCCCTGAGTATAGCCTTGCACGAAGAAATCAATCTCTTCCGTGCGCAGCTCCTTGCCGTCACGCTTCTTCTCGATAATCTCAACCATTCGCATAGCAGCACTCTCCTCGAAAAATAGAACCCGTGCCCAGGTGCTCAGGTGCCCACGTGCCCACGTTCGCACTTTCACACGTTTCCACACGTCCGCGCCAGGGACGGCCTAAAAAACAGGTTCATTGTACCCCAGACGGACAGGAAAACAAGAGAAGTATTTCAGAATCCGTGAATCTGTGGTACAATTTACTTCAATTAAAAGACAAATATCTCACGCACTGCTGCGCCCGACAACGCTGCCGAAGCGGGTTGAACACAAGATTTGAATGAGTAAAGTATGAGTAAAGTAATGGTCGTTGATGATAACACGGTGATGCTGGACTTCCTGAACACTCTGTTGGAGATGGAAGGGCATACTCCCATCATCATCTCGCGCCCGGAAGACATCCTGCCGACCACGGAGACCGAACGCCCGGACATCATCCTTCTCGACATGCATCTTGCAGAACAGGACACCCTGACGATCCTCCAAAGTCTCAAACACGACCCTGAACTGTCGAAGATTCCCGTCATTGCCCTCTCCGGGATGGACCTCAAAGACAAATGCCTGGCGTATGGCGCGGATGACTTCATGCTCAAGCCCTTTCTGCCCTCGCAGCTCTTCGCGAAGGTCAATCAGTTGCTGCAAAGCCGCGCGTTCACGGGCGCAACGACTGAAGGACCGCGCTCGCCCGCAACGCCCCCTCTTGACGCCCCGCAGCAGTGATCAGCCCAATTTTAGAACAGGAAACCCATGACTCGTAGACGACATAAAAAGAATCCTGCCATTGCGCAATGGTATCAAATGGATTTGCATCTTCATACCCCTGCTTCCGCCGATTTTCAACAAGAAGGCGTGACCTACCTTGACCTGCTCCGGGAAGCGGAGCGCAAAGGCGTGAGCATCATCGCCTTCACCGACCACAACACGGTCAACGGCCACAAAACCATGGCCGAGGAAATTGACGACCTGGAGCTGCTCGAACGGCTCGGACGGTTGGCCCCCGAAGAGGAGCAGCGATTACAGGAATATCGGCGCCTGCTGGACAAAATCCTCGTCCTCCGAGGCTTCGAATTCACCGCCACGTTTGGCTTTCACATCCTCGGCATCTTCTCACCGAAAACCAACTTGCGCGATCTGGAATTCTTGCTGTTGCAGTTAGGACTGCCGCCAGATAAACTGGATTGCGGCGCGACCGACGTTGGAGCGACCACGGACGTGCTCACCGCGTATCAACTCATCAACGAAGCGGGTGGGATCGTCATCGGCGCTCATGCAAACTCCAATCACGGCGTCGCCCTCCAGGGAATTCGCTTCGGCGGCCAGACGCGCATCGCCTTCACGCAGGATGAACACCTCCACGCCCTGGAAGTGACCGACCTCGACCGCCAGACCAAGAATGCCACGGCCCGCTTCTTCGATGGCTCCAAGCCCGAATATCCGCGCCGTATGCGTTGCATTCAGGGCTCCGACTCCCACCGCCTCACGCGCGACCCGCACAATCCCAAGAATTTGGGCGTTGGCGACCGGGTCACCGAGGTGCTGCTGCCGGAGCTCAGCTTCGAGGCGCTGGCCGCCGTCTTCAACGGGGATGACTTCGCCTGCACCCGCCCCTATCGCGCCGAAGCGCGCCCCTTCGATTACATTCAGGCCGCCCGCGAGGAAGGCCCGAATATCGTCCAGGACTTCCATCAGCAATACAGCAAGCGCGGCGGCTTCCTCGACGCCATCGTCGCCGATGTGTGCGCTTTCGCCAACACCAACGGCGGCGTGCTGTACATCGGCGTGCCAGAGGATCCCCGCAAGCCGCCCACCGGGCTGGGAAATGCGCCCACGCGCGTCATCAACATGCTGCGGACCGAAATCGAGACGCGCATCACGCCGGCGCTCGCCGTCACCGTAGATTTGCAAGACACGCTCGGCGTGAAGGTCGCGCGCATCACCGTGCCGCGCGGCAACGACGCCCCCTACACCGTGGACGACAGCAAAATTTACCTGCGCAGCGAAGCCGAGACTACCCTCGCCGTGCGCGACGAGATCGTCGCCATGGTCAAACGCAGTCTCGGGCTGACGGAGCAGCCACCCGCAGCGCCCGCGCCCGCCCCCGTCGCGCCCGCGCCCCGCCCGCCAGAGACGGCGGAGCTGCTGCAACTCCAACCAGCCGAGACGCCGGAGCTGCTCTCGCCGCCGCGCACCGGCGTCGAGATCGCCGACGTCGAAGTCCGCCAGGGGACGCGCTACTACACCATGCGCGACCTGCGCAACGGCAACCTGGTCAAGAACGTCACCCTCCGCTCGGCGCGGCACCTCTGGCGTTACGCCATCCAGGAAGCCGAAAATAACCCCGTCAACCCGGCGCAGGTACGCTGGCTGGGTGACGTGGGAATGTGGAAGCGGCGGGCGCATGGCAATCTCACCCGCTTCGACCTCGTCCAACGGGTCGGAGACACGCTGCGCATCTACTATGGCGTCACCGAAGAAGGCCTCCATGGGCTTTGGAGCACCCTGGTAGGAGAGTAGAGAGTGGTGAACAGAGAGTTGTGGATAAAGAACCGTTGGACCCCTGTGATTCACGGTACTCTTCTCACTTCTCGCGTCTTACCTCTCACGTCTCACTATACGAAAGGAGCGCGTTGATAGAAACCCTGACCCCCTCTCCCAAAGTCGCCATCCTCACGGCCAGTGACCGGGCGGCGGCGGGCTTGTACGCTGACGCGAGCGGCCCGGCGCTGCAGGAGCTGATCACCAGCGCGCTCGGCGCCGAGGTGTGCGCCCGGCACATTCTCCCCGATGACCGGGAACAGCTCGCCGCGCAGCTGCGCGCCTGGGCCGATGCAGGCGTCGAGGGCAGCCCGCTCGATCTCATCCTCGTCACCGGCGGGACGGGCTTCGCCCCCAAGGACGTGACGCCGGAAGCTACCCGCGACGTGCTCGACAAAGAAGCGCCCGGCCTGGCCGAGGCAATGCGCATGGCATCGCTGCAGCGCACGCCGCACGCCATGCTGTCCCGCGCCGTCTGTGGCATCCGCGGCCGCACGCTCATCATCAATCTGCCGGGCAGCCCGCGCGGCGCCGTCGAAAACCTCCGCGCGATTCTGCCGGCCCTGCCCCATGCGATTGCCTTGCTACGCGAAGATCCCACCAGCGAGAACGGGCACTTCCGCCCGCGACTGGTGTAATCCAGGCGTCCCATGAACCCCAAAATGCCCATCCTCTCTGTGACTGCCATGCGCGAGTGGGAAGCTGCGGCCGCAGCCGCCGGACATTCCTTCGAGCGAATGATGGAACTGGCCGGTCAAGGAGTCGCCCGCGCGATCCTGCGGCAGGGAAGCGTCAAGGGACGCCGGGTCCTGGCGTTGATCGGCCCCGGCAACAATGGCGGGGACGGTCTGGTCGCCGCGCGCTGCCTGGCTGAAGCCGGCGCACAAGTCACGGCCTACCTCGTCACGCCGCGCGACGCGGAAACCGACGCCGTATTCCAGCGCGCCGTGAAACGCGGCGTCACCGTCATCACGCGCGACGCCGATCCCGAAGGCGCAGAACTCCGGCGTGCGGTCGTCCAGGCGGACCTGCTCATGGACGCGCTGCTCGGAACGGGGGCGCGTCCGCCGCTGCGCGCGCCGCTGGCCGCCCTCCTGCAAGAAGTACGCGCGGCTCTCGCCTCTGGCAACGACCGTCAGCCGCTCACCTTTCTCGTCGAGCCGCCGCCGGTCACGGCCCCGCGCCCGCTCATCATCGCGGTAGACGGCCCTTCGGGGATGGATTTCGACACCGGCGAGGCCGATCCGCTCACGCTGAAGGCGCATCTCAGCGTCACCTTCGCCGCTCCCAAGACGGGACACTTCCGTTTTCCCGCCGCCGGGCTGCGCGGCGAGCTGGTCGTCGCCGATATTGGCATTCCCGACACCGTGCCCGCGCCCGTCGCCTGGGGACAGGTCCTCACGGCGGAGGAGGTGCGCGCCTGGTTACCCGCCCGCCCCGCCAACGCGCACAAGGACACGTTTGGCCGCGCGCTCATCGTCGCCGGCTCGGTCAACTACACGGGTGCCGCAGCGCTGGCGGCGCTCGCAGCAGTGCGCTCCGGCGCTGGCCTGGTGACCCTGGGAATCCCCGGCCCCCTGCATGACGCCGTCGTGCCGCTCGTGCCCGAAGCCACGTATGTGCTGCTGCCGAACGCCTTGGGCGCGGTCACTGCCGACGCAGTCAGTGTGCTGGAGGAAGCCCTACCTCATGCCGGCGCCCTGCTGATCGGCCCCGGCCTGGGGCAGGCGCCGGAGACGATCGCCTTCATTCAGCAGCTCTTCGAAGCGCGCTCAGAGCGTCGTCAGGCCGGTTTCACCGTACGGGTGCCCCCCGCCAACGCGCGGACAAATTCCCCTCTGGCGCTGCCCCCGCTGATTGTGGATGCCGATGGCCTCAATATCCTGAGCCGGTTGCAGGATTGGGCACAGCGGTTGCCCGCGGGGACGATCCTCACGCCGCACCCCGGCGAGATGGCGCGCCTCACAGGCGAGGACACGGCAGCTCTGCAGGCCGATCGCCAGGAAACCGCCCGCCGTTACGCCGCCGCATGGGGACACGTCGTCCTCCTCAAAGGCGCTTTTACCGTCGTCGCCGCGCCGGATGGACGGGCGGTCCTGCTTCCCTTCGCCAATCCCGGCCTGGCGTCGGCCGGCACCGGGGATGTGCTGGCAGGCGTCATCGTCGCGCTGCGAGCGCAAGGACTGGGCGCTTTCGAGGCCGCGGCCGCCGGGGCGTATCTGCACGGCCTGGCCGGGGAGCTCGCCCGCGGGCAATTCGGCGCAGCCGGCATGGCCGCCGGCGACGTAGCCCGCGCCCTGCCGGAAGCCTTTCGGCGTCTGGAGTCACAATAAATAAGGGGGCTTCTAATTCAGAAGCCCCCTTCCCTTCCTCAAACGCTGCACGCACTCACGGCGCGGCCGCAAGCACGGCCTGCGCAAACCGGGCCCCAAAGGCAACCCCCTCGCGCAGCAATTCTGGCGTCGGGGCGCCCTTGAACTCCCACACCTCGGTAGCGTTCCAGCGCAGGGCTTCACAGAGCGTCGCAAAGTCGCGCCGCGCGCCGCCGCTCCACCCGAAGCTGCCAAAATACGCCGCCTGACGGTTGAAAATGCGCTTGTGCTCCGCCATGTGCAACATGTCCACCATCGGCGGGAACATTCCCCCCTCGTAGGTCGGCGCGCCGACCAGCACCCCCCGGCGCGTGTAGAGATAGGGAAGAATGTAGCTGGCGTGCGTGTGTCGGACATCGAAGATCTCCAACGGCAGGCCGACCTGCGCCACGCCCTGGGCAACGGCTTCCACCATCAACTCCGTGAGCCCGTACATCGTCCCATACAGCAAGGTGACCGCCGGATCGCCAGGAGCCTCGGCATATTCGGCCCACTTCTGGTAGAGATTGACGATGTGCTGCGGTTGGCCGCGCCAGATCAGGCCGTGCGACGGCGCGATGACGTCAATCGGCACATCGGCGAGACGCGCAATCGCCTTCAGGACGGGCTTGGGATACAAGGCGACGATGTTGACATAATAGCGCAGCGCTTCCTGCTCATAGAAGTCAATGTCCGGGCGCTGATCGTCAAAAATCGCGCCCTGCAGCGCACCGTATCCGCCGAAGGCATCGCAGGAAAACAGCACGCGATGATGCATCTCATACGTGGACATCGTCTCGGGCCAGTGGACGAACGGCATGGAGAGGAACTGCAGCGTGTGCTGCGGGCCGAGCTCCAGCGTCTCGCCGTCTTTGACCTCGCGCACCCCTTCGGTGATGTGATAATAGCTCGCGACCATGTCCAGGGCCTTCCGGGTGCCCAGGATGAGAGCCCTGGGAGCAATCCGATGCAGCGTGGTCAACACGCCGGTATGATCGGGCTCCATGTGATTGAGCACGATGTAATCCAGTTGCGACGGTTCGACGAGCTGCGCGATCTGGTTCAGCAGATCGCCGGCTTTGATGTCGCGCGCCAGGTCAATCAGTGCCTTCTTTTCTCCATTGATCACGTAGGCATTATAGGAAACGCCTTCGCGGGTGATGGGCCACAACCCCTCGAAGAGATCCGTCGTGCGGTCGTTGACCCCAATCCAGTAAATCCCCGGTTTCACTTCAATGGCCGGCATGGATTGTGCCTCCTTGTCTGAAATGCTGGTCTGAAATGCTGGTCTCAAACGTCAAGCCTGCTCGGGCGGATTTCTCAAACGACCCGCCTCGCGCGTGACGGCTCGTGTCCGGGCGGGAGGTGCACCCCCAGCCAGGGGGCTCACTCCGGTTCCAGGGAACCGTACAGCTCCAAGTATGCGCGGATTCAGATTGCTGTCAAGGCGCTCACTTCAACGTGAGCACCACAATCCCGCCAATGGTCAGCGCCGTACCGAGGATCGTCTTCGGCGTGAGGGATTCCGTCCCCGCCAGCAGTCCCATCAACGCGCCAAACAGCGGCGAGGTAAAGGCGATGGGCATGACTTCCCCTAACGGCGCGCTCTTGATGGCCGAATAGAAGCACAGCATCCCCACGGCTCCGGCCATCACACCGCCTCCCAACACCAGCGTCAGCACGGCCTTAGGCCCGGCCTGCGGAAGCGTCTTCCATTCGGGATAGCTCACCAGTCCCAAAATCAAAAAGGCCACCGCGGTGCGAATCGTGACGCCCAGCTGCGGCGAGAGGTTGCCCATGTGCAACCCCTTCTTCTCGAAAAAACCGCCAATGCCCCAGGCCATCGCCGTGAAAAGCGCCAAAAGCTGTGGGTTGAGTTTCATCGTCGTCTCCTGTCCATGGTTGCAGTGTAACAAGGAGCCGCCTGCATGTGAGGCGGCTCCACAAGCCCACGTTCTTTGCACACCCTAATCCGAAATCGTCCAGCTGGTCTCCTCGGTGATTTGAACCCCGCTCTCGGTGACCAAATCATTGCCGTCGCAATCCTGCGCCGAAAGATCATACGTGCCGGGCTGAACGAAAAAGACGCGGCCCCTCTCCTGGGGCGGGATGGATTCAGATTCCCCCAGCCAATCCTCACCCCAGCTGTCACTGGAGGAAGACGCGATGTAGACATAGCAAATTTCCGTGGTACTCTGGTTCAACACGACCAGCGGGACCAGTCCCTTTCCGCCCACCTCCACGGTGGTATTGCTGTCAATGCCCCAGAAAGTTGCCAGGGTGTACTGTTCGCACGTCATCACTTTAACGTCATACGTGCCGGCGTCCACGTTGAAGGTCTTGGAAGCGCCCGCCGCGATTTTCTCCTGCTCGCCCAGCCAGTCCTCGCCCCATTCTTCCTGTTCACTGCCCGAAATCTGGACGTAACAAATGTCATAGGGGCTCTGATTGGAAACTTTGATTTTCAGCGAGCCAGTTGCGGGCTGCGTGACAGGCTTCTGAGTGGCAGTTTCCTCTGGGGCAGGAGTGCTACTTCCACCACATGCTACCGAGAACAACAACAAACCAATGATCAAAACCACAATCAGACTGCGTTTCATAATGATGCTCCTTGAAAGGTGACAGATGGCGCCCGGTAGACGGCTCCCGCACCGGACAGTTCTATTATACCGGAGTTTAATAGATGAGACAAGCCCCTTCGAAAATAGAAATCAGTGAGCCGTGAGTAGAGAACCGTTGCAGCCTCTGCTCACGGGTTAGAGCTCACATGGCGACTGTTCCGCCGCTGACCCCAAACGCAGATTTCCTGGCAGCTGCTTGTTGCCCTCTGTACATGTGACGCCAGGCTGAACAGTTACCCCCAAGCACGAA
>JAGPHL010000180.1 GCA_018055515.1 Anaerolineae bacterium | reverse complement strand
CTGCGCGGCGAGGTGCTCTACGTGGATCATTTTGGCAATGTCATTACCAGCATCGGACGGTTGCTGTGGGAGGGTGAGCAGCTGCACCTGCGGCCGGCGTTCGGCAGCGCCCCGGCGGTGACGTTGCACGCCGCATCCTGTGAAGTCTTTGCGGCGGGGCGGGCGCTGGGGGCGATCCGGCGCACCTACGGCGAAGTCGCGCCGGGCGAGGCGCTGGCGCTCGTGGGCAGCGAGGGCTTGCTGGAGCTGGCAGTCTCCCATGGGCACGGCGGGAAAGCCCTGGGGCTGGAGGTCGGCGCGCCGGTGCGGGTGCAAATGTCCAAGCGTGTGAACAGGTGAACGTGGACTGGAAAGGAAAGTAGCGATGCCTGAATACTTTACCATTGAAGGTGGGACGCCGTTACGGGGAGAAATCGCCCCTAGCGGCAACAAAAACGCGGCGTTGCCGGCTCTGGCGGCGACGCTCTTGACCGATGAGCCGGTCATTTTGCACAACCTGCCCGCCATCCGCGACGTGCAGACGATGGGCGCCTTGCTGCAGACGCTGGGCGTGGAGGTGCAGCAGCACGATCCCCACAGCTGGGAATTGAATGCGGGGGGCGTGTCCGCGCCGCGCGCTCCCCAAGAAGTCGAGCAATTCGTGCAGGCCATTCGCGGCTCGATCCTCATCACCGGGCCGTTGCTCGCGCGCCTGGGCGAGGCCGTGATCCCTGCGCCGGGCGGCGATGTCATCGGTCGGCGGCGGGTGGACACGCACTTCCTGGCGTTCGAGGCGTTAGGGGCGCGCGTCACCGAGGGGCAGTACTATGGCGTCAAGGCCGAACGGCTCCACGGCGCGGACATCCTGCTCGACGAGGCCAGCGTGACCGGCACGGAAAACGCCGTGATGGCGGCCGTCCTGGCGCAGGGCACGACGATCATCCGCAATGCGGCGTCAGAGCCGCACGTGCAGGACTTGTGTCAGCTGCTCAACGCCATGGGCGCGCAGATCGAGGGCATCGGCACCAACGCCCTGGTGATTCAGGGCGTGGAGAAGCTCCACGGCGCAGAATTCACCATCAGCGCCGACCATGTCGAGGTGGGAAGCTACATCGCGCTCGCGGCGGCGACCCGCGGTGAATTGCTCATCCGCAACGCCGGGGCGCAGCATCTGCGCATGATCAAGATGGTCTTTGAACGCCTGGGCGTCACTTTTGAACTTCGCGGTGCGGACGTTTTTGTGCCGGCGGAGCAATCGCGGGTGATCGCCCCCGACATGGGCAAGGCGATCCCGACGATCAAGGATGCGCCGTGGCCCGCTTTCCCGGCCGACTTGATGAGCATGACGCTGGTGCTCGCCACGCAATGCGACGGCGTGGTCCTCTTCCACGATCACATGTTCGAGAGCCGGCTTTTCTTCGTGGACAAGCTGATCCCCATGGGCGCGCGCATCGTCCTCTGTGACCCGCATCGCGCTTTGAGCTACGGCCCCTCACCCCTCCATGGCGATGAAATGGAGAGTCCCGACATCCGCGCGGGCATGGCGCTGCTCGTCGCGGCGCTGGCGGCGGAAGGGCAGAGCATCATCCGCAACATCCGCCAGATTGACCGGGGCTATGAGCGCATCGAGGACAAATTGCGTCCGCTCGGCGCGCAAATCATCCGCTGCCGGGCGGGAGAGGCGGGGGCGTGCAGTTGAAACCGCTGCGACTGGTCCTGGCGACCCACAATCGCGGGAAGCGCCGTGAGTGGCAGGCGCTGCTGGAAGGGCTGCCGCTCACCCTCGTCTTGCCCGATGAGCTGGGCCTGAGTGAGCCGGTGGAGGAAACGGGGCGTACCTATCTCGAAAATGCGCTGCTCAAGGCGCGGGCGCTGGCAGCGGCGTCGGGACTGCCGGCGTTGGCGGATGATTCGGGCCTGGAGGTCGAGGCGCTTGATGGAGCGCCGGGCCTGCATTCGGCGCGGTACACCCTCGGCGCCGATGAGGTGCGTTACCGGGCGTTGCTCCGGGCGCTGGAAGGCGTCCCCCCGGAACGGCGCGGCGCGCGTTTTCGCTGCGTTGCCGCGCTGGTGCTGCCCGACGGACGGGAATTTCACACCGAGGGCGTGTGCGAGGGCGTGATCCAGACGGCGCCGTCGGGGGAAGGCGGCTTCGGCTATGATCCCGTCTTCTTCCTGCCGGAGCAGGGTTGTACGATGGCCGAGCTCTCCTTCGAGGCGAAGAACCGCATCAGCCATCGGGCGCGGGCGGCGCAGGCCATGCGCCGGGTGTTGGAGCAGCTGTAGGGCCGGTTGTGCCGCTAAAGCGGCTTTTTGGAAGGGATTTTTGTGGCGGGACGAGGCCCGCCACAAAAATCCCTTTTTTATCCCTGGCCTTCAGGCCGCATTTCTCCACAGGGGGTCAAATCCGATGGCCCCGGTTCTGTGGGCAATCCGGCGATCATTGCAAACCCTGTCGTGTGTGTTAGAATGACGCGGAGCTTATCAGAAATGAGGGTAATGATATGCCTGATTTGAATCTGTCGCCGTCAACGTCGTTGGCAAATGTGGTCTTGAACCTGACGGTGGGGCTGATCCTGGCGCTCGTCGTCGCCTGGTATTACGAACATTACGGGCAATCTCTCTCCAACCGGCGCAAGTTCGCCCAACTGCTGCCGGTGTTGACGCTGACGACGGCGCTTATCATCACTATCGTCAAGTCCTCGCTGGCGCTCTCGCTGGGATTGGTGGGCGCGTTGTCCATCGTGCGTTTCCGCACCGCGATCAAAGAGCCCGAAGAGCTGTTGTTCCTCTTCATCGCCATCACGATTGGGCTGGGCGTGGGCGCCGATCAACGGTGGCCGACCGTCGTCGGCGTGCTGATGCTGCTGGCCTATATGGCGATTCGCCTGCTGGTGCGACGTCAGCCGGCGGCGAGCAATTTGTACCTGAACGTACTCCTTCACGAGGGGGCGGAGGAATCGTCGCTCTTCCAGCAGGTGAACGAACGCCTGTTGGCGCATGTGCCCGCCCTCGATTTCCGTCGCCTCGACAGCCGCGATGGGATGTTGCAGCTGACGTACTTCATCGAATGCGAGGACCCGCAGACGCTCGATGCCTTGATCACCGACCTCAAGCATCATCTGCCGGTCGCTGAAGTGAGCTTCATCCAGCAGGAACAGGTGTTGGGGGGCTAAGTGCGGGTTCAACAGTCCGGTGGCACCTCTGCTTCTACGGCGAGGTCGAACACCCTTCCCCTGTTGCTGGGGCTGATCTTTCTGGCGGCTTTTGGGCTGGGATACCTGGCCCAGCAGCAGCATTGGGGCGAGGCGCTGGCTGCCGGGGTCCAGGCGTGGGCGCGCTCACCAAAGACTGCGTTGACCGCCTGGCGAGCGCGGCAGCAGCTCCCGACGCTTACCGTAGACCTCCGTTTTGCCGATTATGAGCGGCTCTCTTCCGCTCGTGAGCGCGCCTTGCAGCAAGGCATGTACGTCCCCCTGCCTGAGGAAGCAGTCACGGCGAGGGTCACCTTTGCCGATGCGCGGGGGCAGGTCGCCGCTGAATTGCGCCTGCCGGGCGGCGCGGCGCAGGGGGCCGCTGACGCCGGCTGGACTTTGGAACTGCGTCCGGCCGGTGCGCGCGCCTGGCGGCGACTGACGCCCGTCGTGGACGCGGCGCTCGCGTGGCGGCAATGGGGCTATCTGGAAACGCTGCGCCGGAATGGTTTCGCGGCGGCGACGTTGGAACCGGTGCGGCTTATCGTCAACGGCAGCTCGTGGGGACTGTATCTGCTGGAGACGCCGGCGACGGAAGCGCTGACGGTCGGTTTCGACGCGCGCGCGGCCTGGCAGGCGTTGGCGGAGGGCGAAGTGCTCGCCGATGGCGGATTTCGCTACGCCGCGCCGGCGGTGAGTGCTGCCGACGATCCCGCCGCGCCGGCTGCCTGGGCGACCCTGGATGCGGCGTTTGAGGGCGAGCGCGCCCTTTCGAGCGTGACCGACGCCGAGGCCTTGGGGCGCTTCGTGGCGTTGACCATGCTGTGGACGGGGGCGCCGGCGCCCGATTGGGCCAGTCTCCGCTGGAGTTATGACCCCGCGACGGGACAGCTCGCGCCGCTGGGAAGCGCTCAACCCGCCGACATAGCGCCCCTCCCCGAAGCCTTCTTCGACGATCCTGCGGTGCAGACGGCCATCGCCCGGGCGCTTGTGGCCTATAGCCAGCCGGGCTTCCTGGAGACGCTCCGCGGTGAGTTCGGCGCTGACCTCGAGGCGCAGGGGTACGCGCTCGGCGGCGCGACCCAGCCCGGTGGCGATCCCTGGCAGGTGCTGACGGCGCATCAACGCGCGATGCGCGCCCGCGTGGCGCCGGAGCATCCCCTGCGGGCGATGCTGGAGCCGGCGGGTGAGGATTTCGTGCTGCGCTTGACCTCTCTCCAGCCGTTTCCGCTGGAGGTGACGGGGCTGGACGTCGGCGGCGTGACCCGGCGTGCCCTCGATCCCGCGTGGGTACGTTCCCAGGATCGCGCGCTCTTGCTGAAGGCTGAAAATGCTCTGGTGTTGCGCGCCATGGACGGGGAGCTTCCTCAAACCGTGGAGCTGCTTCTCCCCCGTGAGGCGCTAGCTCCCGGCGGCGAGCTGACGCTGTTCTGCCGCGTGTGGGACGCCGACGCGCCTGAAGGGCGCGTGGCGGTGCTCGAGACCCTGCCGCTCTTCGAGGAGACGCCGTGATTCCCCGCTATGAGTTCAAAATTCCCTGCGCCGCCTCCCTGCTGCCGCAGATCGAGGCCTGGGTGTGGCTGCACCCGGCGCACTGGCGGGTCGCCTATCCCCCGCGACAGGTGAACAACCTCTACTTTGATTCTTTCGACCTGCAGAGCCTCAACGCCAACCTGAGTGGCGTGGGGCAACGGGAGAAGCTGCGCCTGCGCTGGTACGGCAGCGACCTGAGGCGCGTCGCCGGCGCGCAGCTGGAGCTCAAATGTCGGCGGGGGACGACGGGATGGAAGGAAATCACGCCCTTCGCGGGGACGTTGGACCTGGCGCGAGGGTCTTGGCCGGCGCTTCTGGCGACCTTGCGTGACGGGGTGGACGTGCGCGCCCGGCAATGGCTGGCGCTCTACACGCAGCCGGTGCTCATCAACGCCTACGAGCGGGCCTACTACGAGACGCCCGACGGCCTGCTGCGGCTCACGTTGGACACGCAGCTGCGGGCCTACGATCA
>JAGPHL010000014.1 GCA_018055515.1 Anaerolineae bacterium | reverse complement strand
CCTGAGAGTGGACATGTTCCTGCGGTGCAGCCCCGATGGCAAACATGACGTGGGAACATGGGCACGTGCGAAGGTGCGAACGTGCCCACGTGCGAAGATGCCCACGTGAAAACGTGAGTGATTCGCTGATTCGCCTTTTCGCCTTTTCACTGATTCGCTGACTGCTGACCGCTGACTCGCTGCTCTCAATTTTCCGAGGAGGAGCCCATGCGGACTATTCCCGCACTCATGGACGCGATGGTGTTACATGCGCCGGGCGCTCCGCTGACGTTGGAGCGACTCCCCGTCCCTCGCCCCGCCGGCGGGCAAGTCTTGATGCGCGTCCGCGCCTGTGGCGTCTGCCGCACTGACCTGCACGTGTTTGACGGCGACCTGCCGCATCCCAAACTGCCGCTGATTCTGGGACATGAGATCGTGGGGGAGGTGGTCGCCGTCGGCGCCGGGGTGACGGGGTTCGAGCCCGGCGCGCGGGTGGGCGTCCCCTGGCTGGGATACACCGACGGGACCTGTCGTTTCTGCCGGCAGGGACAGGAGAACCTCTGCGAGGCGGCGCGTTTCACCGGCTACACCCTCGATGGCGGCTATGCGGAATACGCAGTCGCGGATGCGCGCTACACTTTTCCCCTGGGCGAGGGCGATCCCGCTGAGCAGGCGCCGTTGCTCTGCGCCGGGCTGATCGGCTATCGGGCCTATCGCCTGGCGGGGGAGAACGCGCGGCGCATCGGCCTGTATGGATTCGGCGCCGCCGCGCACATTCTGGCGCAGCTGGCGGTTACCCAGGGACGTGAGATTTACGCCTTCACCCGTCCCGGTGACAGCGCGACCCAGGCCTTCGCCCGGCAGCTGGGCGCGGTTTGGGCCGGCGATTCGGATGTGTTGCCGCCGGAGCCGCTCGACGCGGCGATCCTCTTCGCACCGGTGGGGGCGCTCGTGCCGTTGGCGCTGCAAGCGGTCATCAAAGGTGGCGTGGTCGTCTGCGCGGGCATTCACATGAGCGATGTCCCCGCGTTCCCCTATCGCCTGTTGTGGGAAGAGCGCCACATCCGCTCGGTGGCGAATCTCACCCGGCAGGATGGCGAGGAATTTCTGGCGCTCGCGCCGCGCGTGCCGGTGCGCACGACCGTGCGGCGTTATCCCCTCGCTGCAGCCAACACCGCCCTCGACGACCTGCGTCACGGGCGTTTCGAGGGTGCGGCAGTGCTCGATTTTGCCTGTGAGGCTGCACGCGGCGCCGGAGCGTGACCGTTCCCGGTTCGTTTTTTTGCCATTCCGCCTTCTCGCCTTTTCGCTTTCTTGCTTTTTCGCCTTTTCGCTTTTTCGCACATTTCTCAGGAGGCTCTTATGACAAAAACAGTGCTGATCGTCGGTGCGGGTGTAGGGGGGATCGCTACGGCGGCCCGTCTGGCAAAGGCCGGGTACAAAGTCACCGTGTTGGAGAAGACGGATCGCCCCGGCGGCCGGGCTTCGACTATTGAGCGCGATGGCTTTTTCTTTGACACGGGACCTTCGCTCTTCCTCATGCCGCCTACCTTTGCCGCGACCTATGCGGCGTTGGGCGAGCGGATGGAAGATCATCTGGATCTGGTACGGATTGATCCGACGTATCGTGTGCATTTCAACGACGGCTCAATGCTCGATCTGAGCAGCAACATGCATCTGATGCACGAGCAACTGGAGGCGATCGAGCCGGCTGCTTCGGAGCAGCTGTTACGGTTCATCGCCGATGGCGCGATGCGCTATCGCAAGTCCCTGGAGCAATTCGTGGGGCGGAACTTTTACAGCTTCTTCGATTTCTTCACCCCGGCGAATCTGCCGCTGCTCTTCCAGCTCAAGCCGCTGGTGATGCATTACACCGAGACCTCCCGGCATTTCAAAGACCGCCGTCTGCGTGCCGGGTTCACATTCCAGAACATGTATTTGGGTCTCAGTCCCTTTGAAGCTCCCGCGACTTACACGCTGTTGCAGTACACGGAGATGATCGAGGGCGTCTGGTACCCGCGCGGCGGCATGTATTCCATTATCACCAGCCTGACGAAAATCGCGGAAGGCTTCGGCGCGACCTTTCATTACCATGCGCCCGTCAAACGGGTGGACACGGCGGAGGGGCGCGCGGTCGGGGTCACGCTGGAAAATGGCGAGCAGCTCCGGGCGGATGTTGTCATTGTCAACGCCGATCTCCCCTACGCTTACACCGAGCTGCTGCCCGGCGACCCGGCAGCCCCACGCATGGACAAGCTCAAGTACACCTCCTCGACGTTGATGTTTTATTGGGGCGTCAAAGGTGAGCGCACCGACAAGCTGCTGCACCACAACGTTTTCCTCTCGGATCACGTGTATGAGAAATCCTTTGCGGAGATTTTCCATGATCACCTGCTGCCCACCGAACCCTCGTTCTACATTCACGCGCCGGTGCGCACCGTCCCGGAGTTTGCGCCGCCGGACGCCGATGCCTTGATGGTGCTGGTTCCTACGGGACATCTCGACTCGCAGCGCGATCAGGATTTCCCGGCCTTGCAGGCGCGCGCCCGTGAGTGGGTCTTCCAGCGATTGTCCCGTATCGGGCTGACGGACCTCAAGGAGCGCATCGTCCTGGAAGAGACGCTGACGCCGCCGGACTACCGCCGCATCTGGAACCTGGCCAAGGGCGCTACCTTTGGCCTGAGTCACAACGTCATGCAGGTGGGGTATCTGCGCCCGCACAACCGCCACAAGCGGCATAAGAATCTCTACTTCGTCGGCGCGAGCACCCATCCCGGCACCGGAGTGCCCATCGTGTTGCTTTCGGCCATGCTCATCGAGGAGCGCTTGAAGCGGGAGCAGCCTTTGTGAGCTGGCCATCTTGCATTTCCCGTCGCCCATTACCCGTCACTTTTGACCGATGACAATAGACACGAATTCTTGGGAACGCCGGTTGCTGGACTGGGCTTATCGGGGATTGGAGGCAGCGCCGCCGTCCTCCTGTGAGGCTGTGCCTGTCGCTTTGTTGAAGCGCGCATATCGCGCCAGCGCCGACGTCATCCGCCAGCACAGCCGCACCTTCCGCCTGGCCTCGCGCTTGCTGCCGCGCGCCAAACGTGACGCGGCCCGGGCGCTCTATGCCTTCTGTCGTCTCAGCGATGACCTGGTGGATCATGTCGAAACGGCGTCCCTGGCAGCACTGGAATCCTGGCGCCGGCGGGCGTTGCATGATTGCCCGGCGCCGGACGATCTGCTTGTCATTGCCTGGCGTGACACGCAACTGCGATATGGAATTCCCGTGGTCTATGCGGAACAGTTGCTCGACGGCGTGGCGCGGGACCTGGTCCAGATGCGCTATGACACGTTCGCTGAACTGACGGAATATTGCTACGGGGTGGCCTCCACCGTCGGCCTGATGTCTATGTACGTGACGGGCTTCAGCGGTCCCGAGGCCATCCCCTACGCCGTCAAACTTGGTGTGGCCCTGCAGCTCACCAACATCCTCCGCGATGTCGGCGAGGATTGGGCGATGGGACGTCTGTATCTGCCGTTGGAAGAGCTGGCGGATTTCGGCATTACGGAATCCGCCATCGCCGCAGGGAGCGTGGACGCGCGCTGGCGCGCTTTCATGCGCTTTCAGATCGAACGAGTGCGCCACCTGTACCAGGAGTCGCTGCCGGGCATCGCCCTGTTGCACCGCGATGGACGTTTGGGCATCGCCGCAGCTGCCGAACTCTACGGCGCCATCCTCACTGACCTGGAGGCGCATGGGATGGACAATCTCACTCGCCGGTCGCACCTCAGCGCGGGGGACAAGCTGCGCCTCCTACCGGGCATCTGGCGTCGGGCCATGTTCACCGGCTACTGATTCGGACGTATCACAGCTCGGGCCCAAAGGTTTTTAGAGTTGGGATTTGCGGACTGACATCTTTGAGGTGACCTATGAATACCGTGATCAATGTGCTGGTTTTCCTGGCTTCGGCAATCGCCATGGAGGGTGTCGCCTGGGCGTTGCACAAATACGTCATGCATGGCTTCTTGTGGGTCCTCCATGAGGATCACCATCGCAGCAGTGGGCGACGCTTGCAGAAAAACGACCTCTTCGCTCTCTTCTTTGCCGGCCTTTCTTTTGGGCTCATCTACAGCGGCCTGTATTACGGCATCCAACCGTTGGCCGCTGCGGGTTTCGGGGTAATGCTCTACGGCGCAGGCTATTTCACCTTCCACGATTTCATGTTTCACGGGCGGGTGAAAGCGCTGCATTTCAAGCCGCGCGGCAAGTACTTCAAGGACATCATCAACGCACATCGTGTGCATCACAGCGTGGCGACCAAAGAGGGCGCGCTCTCTTTTGGCTTCCTCTACGCGCCCAAGAAATATGCCAAGATGAAGCTCCGGTGAGGACGTTGAATGTCCCATTATGATTTCATCCTGGCGGGAGGCGGCTCGGCGGGGCTGAACCTGGCGCACGCGCTGCTGCAAAGCCCGCTCCGCGAGCGTTCGATTCTCATTGTGGATCAAGACGCCAAAGAGACCAACGACCGCACCTGGTGTTCCTGGCTCGTCGGTCCCCATCCCTTCGAACCGCTGTTGTATGCCAGCTGGGAGCGCCTTCGTTTTACCGGCGGCGGCTACGACGCCATCCTGCCGCTCGCGCCCTATCGTTACACCATGTTGCGCGGCCTTGATCTCTACGCCTACAGCCGCGAGACCTTTGCCGCGTTGCCCAACGTCACCCGGCTCCAGGGCCACATCGAAAGCGTGGCCGACGGCAGCTCGGGGGCAGAAGTCGTGGTGGATGGACGCGCCTTCACGGCTGATTGGGCCTTCGACAGCCGCTGGCTATGGCGGGAATACACCCCCGCGGTCGTCGCCGCTGCTGCCGGACTGCCGCCCCAGGCCACACGCCGTTACCATTATTTGCAACAGCACTTCCTCGGCTGGGAGATCGAGACGGAGACGCCGTGCTTCGACCCGCAGAGCGTCACGCTCTTTGATTTCCGCACGCCGCAACGCGACGCCCTGGGGTGGGACGGGATGCGCTTCATGTACATCCTGCCCTTCTCCGAGCGCCGCGCGTTGGTGGAATTCACGCTCTTTTCGGCGCGGCTGCTTTCCCAGGCGGACTATGAGACGGCGCTGCGGGATTACATCCGTGATGTGTTGGGTGTGTATGACTTTCGCGTCGTGGCCACGGAAGACGGCGTCATCCCGATGACGGATCAGCCGTTCCCGCGCCGGGCGGGGCGCGCCGTGATGCGCATCGGCACGCGCGGGGGACGGGTCAAAGCCTCCTCGGGGTTCGCCTTTTTGCGGACCGCGCAGGATTCCCGCGCCATCGTGCGCTCGCTCGCAGCGCATGGCCACCCCTTCGACGTGCCCGCGTCGCCGGGGCGCTATCACCTCTTCGACAGCCTGCTGTTGCAGATCCTCTACCGGCGCGGTGATCTGGCCGAACGCATCTTCGCCGATCTGTTCAGCAAAAACCCTCTTGATAGACTGCTGCGCTTCCTGGATGAGGAGGGTCCGCCAGGGGAGAACCTGCAGCTCATGGCGACCGTCCCGCCGGTTCCCTTCATCGCGGCGTGGATGCGGCTGAAGCTGTTGCGGCGGGTCTAGGGGAGACGTCATGTGCTGGTCCGCCTCCTGCAAGCGCGAAAATGTGAATCGTGAGCAGAGACGGTGACAGCTCTCTTCTCACTGCTCTTGTCCGAGGAGCCGCGCCCATGAATTTTCCGTTTTTTGCCCTTGGGGACGCCTTCCTGGCGCTGCCGTTGGCGGTGCAGGCGCTGACGGGCCTCTGGACCCTGGAGATGATCTCCGTGCCCATCCTCAAATGGACCGGCGGAGCGCGGGCGGAGCGCGTGGGTATCGTCGTCGGCGTGTTGTTGCAGGCAGCGGCAGTGCTCGCCCTGCTGGCGACGGCGTGGTCCCTGCCGCGCGTTCTGGGAGTGGCGGCAGTCGTCGTGGCGCTGAGCTGGCTCGTGGAATTTGTCGGCTCGCACACCGGCCTGCCGTTTGGACGCTATCACTACACCCCGCGCCTGCAACCGCAGTTGGGCGGCGTGCCCTGGCTCATCCCCCTCGCCTGGCTGATGATGCTGCCCCCTTCCTGGGCCGTGGCGACCCTCATCACGGGCGGCGCCTCCCGTTGGCTCACCGCGCTTGTTGCGGGGGCCGTCTTCACTGCGTGGGACCTGTTCCTCGACCCGCAGATGGTGCACTGGGGCTTCTGGGAGTGGGAACAGCCCGGCGGCTATTTTGGCATCCCCTGGCTCAACTTTGTGGGCTGGATCCTCGCCTCGGCGGTGATGACGGCCATCATCGGGCCGACGGGGCTGCCGTTGCTGCCGCTGTTCATCGTCTACATCCTCACCTGGCTCCTGGAGACCATCGGACAGGCGGCTTTCTGGGGCTTGCGCGGTTCAGCGCTCGTGGGCTTCCTGGCGATGGGGCTGGCCGTGGCACTGGCGGGGAGATAGGTGCGCGTAACGAGCTGCGAACTGCGAGTCAAAGCCATGACTTTTGGAGGGTTCAATGCCAACGTTGTTTTGGTCGCTTTTGGGTTTCTTCCTCGGTGCGATCCCCTTCTCGTTGCTGATCGGGAAGGCGGCGCTGCGAACGGACATCCGCACGGTAGGGGATGGCAACCCCGGCGCGACGAATGTGTTGCGCTCCGGCAGCAAAGCCTGGGCCGCCATGGCCATGCTGCTGGACATGCTCAAAGGGGCGCTGCCGGTGGCCCTGGCGCACGTGATCTACGGCGTGGCCGGCTGGCCTCTGGTGCCGATTGCCCTCGCGCCGGTGTTGGGACACGTCTTCTCGCCGTTCTTGCATGGGCGCGGCGGCAAGGGCGTGGCGACGACCGGCGGCATCTGGATCGGCCTGACTTACGGGATGGCGACGCTGGTGGGCGCGGCAGGGATGTCCCTGGGATATGCCCTTCAGGACCTCCCCTTCTGGGCGGTGGCGTTTGGTTTCGCCTGCATCGGCGGCTACCTGGCGCTCTCCCGCGCCGACGCTGTGCTCTGGCTCATCCTGGCGCTCAACGCGGCGCTCGTCCTCTGGCGCTACCGGGATGACCTGCGCAGAAGGCCGCGACTGCGTTGGAGGAAGAAGGCATGACGGTCTGGTTATGGCTACTTTTCGCGGCCACTTTTATGCTCCTTCTCATGGCGGCGATTACGCTGCTCAACGTCTTTACCTTCCCGCGCCTATCGAAGTCACCGCTGCCCGTCGTGAGTCCTCGCGTCTCCGTCCTGATCCCCGCCCGCAATGAGGCCGCCGTCATTGGCGCGACGGTGCGCCGACTTCTGGCGCAGGATTACCCCAATTTCGAGCTCTTGATCCTCGATGACCATTCCGGCGACGGCACGGCGGAGCGCGCTCGAGCCGCGGCGCCGGACGATCCGCGCTTGCGCGTCCTGCAGGGAGCGCCGCTGCCGGAGGGGTGGATGGGCAAGAGCTGGGCCTGTCATCAGCTGGCGGGCGTGGCGCAGGGCGAGATTCTGGTCTTCACCGACGCCGATGTCCTTTGGGAGCCGGGCGCGCTCTCACGATTGGTCGGAGAGATGGAGCGTCGCGGCGCCGATTTGCTGACCGTGTGGCCCACTCAGGAGACGGTCACCTGGAGCGAGCGCCTGGTCGTGTCGCTGCTGGCTTTTGTCGTCGTCGGCTACCTGCCGGTTCTGGCCGTGCATCACATCCCCTGGCCGGTGTTCACCGCAGCGATCGGACAGTGCCTGGCCTTTCGCCGCGCCGCTTATGCAGCCAGCGGCGGTCACGCCGCCATCCGCTCCACCCTCATTGATGACATGGCCCTGGCCAAAGCCATCAAACGCTGCGGCTTCCGCTTGCGTGCTGCCGACGGTGCTGGCCTGATCCGTTGCCGCATGTACCACAATTGGGCGGAAGTGCGGGACGGTTTTGCCAAGAACATCCTCGCTGGCCACGGCAACAGCATCCTCCTGCTGCTCCTCTCGTGGGCCTTTCACTGGGGATTGTTCCTGTTCCCATGGTTCTGGTTGGCGTTGGGATGGGCGTGGCCGCTGGCGGGATGGCCGCTCTGGCCCCTCTCTATGATGGCGCTGGGGGTAGGCGTTCGCGCGCTGACGGCGGCTTTCAGCCGGCAGCGGGTAAGGGATGCGTTGGGATTGCCGATCTCCGTCATCCTGATGGCGATCATTGCCTCACAGGCGATTTACTGGCGGGCCCGTTACGGCGGCGTCCGCTGGAAAGGGCGCACGTTACCGACATAGGCGCCGCCAATTCTTGCTCGCGCTCCACTTTGATCTATATTTTGAGAGTGAGGTGAGGTCTTTATGTCCAATCTCCACTACACCATTGAGCCGGCTGTCTTCGATCGCTTTCCCGACTATGTGCGAGGCGTGGTTTTTGCTTACGAGGTGCAAAACGGCGACTCGCCTCCCGCGTTGGTCGCGCATTTGCGCGCCGCCGAGGCCGAGGCGCGCGCCCGGCTGACGCTCGACACCCTCACGGCGCAGCCGCGCATCGCCGCATGGCGTGAGGCTTTCCGCACCCTGGGCTACAAGCCCGGCGATTTCCGTCCCTCCATCGAGGCGCTGTTGCGGCGTGTGCTGCGCGGGCAGGACCTCCCCACGATCAACGCGCTGGTGGACATCGGCACGGTGATTTCCTTACGGCATCTACTGCCCATCGGCGGACATGCCATTGACGTGTTGACGCAAGACATTGCGTTGCGCCCGGCGACCGGCGAGGAGGTCTTCATCCCCTTTGGCTCTGAGGAGCTCGAACATCCCCTGCCCGGCGAATTTATCTTTGTGGAAGGGGATGTCGTCCTCACCCGGCGCTGGAGCTGGCGACAGGCGCAGCACACCCTCGTCACGCCGGAGACGCGGGCGCTGGAGTTCAACGTGGATGGCCTGCCGCCCGTCACTCGCGGCGAGGTCGAAGCCATTTGCCGGGAGATTTCGGAACTCGTCGCGCGCTTTTGCAAGGGGGACACGCAGGTGGCCTTGCTCACCCGCGATCAGCCGCAAGTCAGTTTTGCGACCTCGTCGCCCTGATATTTCAGGGTGGTTTAGTGGCGGGCCTACTCATCCCAAATGTACCTCTTGAGTTGCTTGTATTTCGAGTAGTTTAGAGTATAATAAAGACCGTTGGACTGTACTATCATATCAGGCAGCAGCTGGAAGGTGCATAAGACAAGGGCCGTTGGTTTGAGTGAAAGGAGTTTTATGGCCTGATTGGTATGGCGCACAAGGTAGCGCTTCTGAGAGTGAAGGGTTTATCCATCGGTTCAACTTGTCGTTCACGCGCCCGTACCGGATGAGCATGTCGTATGTCAGGAGTAGGAAGTCGAATCTGTCATCCACAGCACCGGCCGGCAAACAATCAAACAAAACTGGAGAATTGAGGAAATGGAGTCTAAACTGTACGTTGGCAATCTGCCCTATTCGATTACCGAAGAAGACTTGCGCGAGCTCTTCGCTCAGGCCGGCGCCGTGCAATCCGTGGCATTGATCAAGGATCGCGATTCGGGTCGTTCCAAGGGCTTTGGCTTTGTCGAGATGGAAACGGCTGAAGCTGCGCAGGCAGCCATCACCAAGTTCAACAACTACGAGTACCAGGGTCGGAACCTCACGGTGAACATCGCCCGCCCGCGCGAGGACCGCGGTGGCAGCGGTGGTGGTGGGTTCCGCAGTGGCCCTGGCGGCGGTGGGCGTCCCCGGGGTGGGGATCGTGATCGTCGCGGCGGCGGCCGTTCCTGGTAACAGGCCAGTTTGCATCAACTACAGCGGGGCGATTTTGTTCGCCCCGCTGTTTTTTTTGTGACTGTTCAGCGCTTGTATTTTCGTCAGGTCAGGGAGTTACCGGCAGCCAGACGGTAAAAACACTGCCCTTGCCCACGGCGCTCTCCACGGTGATGTGCCCGCGGTGCAGTTTCATGATCTCGGCGCTGATGGACAATCCCAGCCCCGTGCCGGGCACGTTGAGGATTTCACTCGCACTGCCGCGCTGGAATCGCAGGAACAACCTGGCCTGTTCTTCTGGCGGGATGCCCAGCCCGGTGTCTTTCACCGCTGCGGTCACCCAGAGCTGGCCATTGTCTTCGACGAGGCGGGTGGCGAGCTCTACCTGTCCGCCCTCTGGTGTGTAGTTCATGGCGTTGGTGAGGAGATTGGTGAGCACTTGCTCCAACAGGTCGGGGTCGGCCATGATCGGCAGCGGCGCCGGCGCCAGATTGCAGCGCAGCTGGATCCCTTTGCTGGCGAAGAGCTGCTGCCGGTCATTGACCAGGGTCAGCGCCATGTGATTCATGTCCATCGTCTCAAAGCGCGGCTCTACTTTGCCCAGGTCGAGCCGGGAAATCTGGAGCAGGCTTTCGATCAGATGTTGCAGTCGTTTTGCCTCACGCAACAGGGCTTGCGTGTAGGCGCCGTGCTGCCTCGGATCGCCCTGCTCCAACAGGCGGAGATAGAGCAGGATGCTGGTCAGCGGTGTACGCAGCTCATGGCTCACATTGCTGACGAACTCGGATTTGGCGCGGTCGGCGGCCTGGGCCGCTGCCAGGGCGCGTTGAAGTTCCGCCGTGCGTTGGGCGACCGTGGCTTCCAATTCCTCGGCGCGGCGCTGCAATTCCTGATGGAGCTCGGCGCTCTCCAGCGCCTGCCCTACTGAAGTCGCTGCGCTTTCCACCAGCGCCAGCTCTTCGGGGGTGAACTTGCGCGGCGTGATCGAATCCAATCCCAGGGTGCTGATCACGCGATGGCGCACGACAATGGGCACGAGCAACAGCGACGCGATCCCGCGCCTCTCGACGATCTCTTCCAGGCCTGTCACCTGGGGATCCTTGTGGGCGTCGGCAATGAACAGCGGCTGTTGGTGTTCCAGCAGATAGGCGGTCGAAGGCACGGTGATGGGGATGCGATCGCCCAGGGCCGGGGGGCGCCCGGGTTCGCAGTATTCGGCCACGATTTCCACGTACTCTTGCCCCGGCACAACCCGGCTCGCGGCCACCTGGGGCAGGTTGAGGGCGAGCGCGAGCTCACGACACAGCACCTCGAGCACTTTGGTCACATCCATGGTGGAGGCAGCAGCCATGATGATCCGGTTGAGCAGCGCCAGCTCCTGATGGCGGCGTTGAAGGGCCGCCGTGTGCGAGCGCACCTCCCGCTGCAGGATCATGGACCAGAGCAGGCTTAAGGCAAGCAACGCCAGGATTCCGACCGGTACCCACCAGTAACGGCGCAACAGCGCCAGCTGATCGCCTTTCTCATAGATCCCGAACCACTTGTCGTAGATCTGCCGGTATTCGCCCGTCTGTTTGAGGATGGCCAGCCCGACGTCAAGCGTTTGCTGGAGCTCGACGTTGCCTTCGGCGACGGCAAAACTGTATCGGCGGGGAAGCAGTTCCAGCCCCGCGTGGGTGAGGTTGCTTAAGCCCAACTCGTTGATGAAATACAGCCCCTGCATCTTGTTGAGCAGCGCGCCATCATACTGTCCCACTGCCAGCAGCCGTAACGCATCCGGCGCATCTGGCACGGTGATCACGGTGGCTTCGGGATGGTTATCGCGCAGATAATCGTGCATCAATCCGCCGCTTTGGACGATAATACTTTTGCCGGTCAGGTCCTCCAGGTCGTGGAGCTCGCTATCGCGGCGCATGAACAGATCGAAGAACAGTGTGGAGTGCGGCGTGGTGAAATCCACCAACTTGTCGCGCTCCGGGGAGTAAGCCATGCCCGTGAGGGCGTCAATCTCGCCGTTTTCCAGCTGCGCACGGACCTCGGCCCAGGGACCGAGGCTGATCTGCACATTGAGCCCCATCACCCTGGCCACTGCCTGGAACAGTTCCACATTGAAGCCGGTAGGTTGGCCGTTCTTCAGAAATTCGTAGGGGGGATACTGATGATCGCCGCGCACCAGGAGTACCTGGGGGGGCGGGGATTGCGCGAGGGCAGGAGCGACGTCCCCAAAGGCGCTCAGCCCTAGGAGCAGCCATAGCATCAGGACGGAGCACAGAGGCAAGATCGTTTTGCGCGACGTCGCTCGGCGCTGTTGGATCGTAGAATCTAGCATACCTTTATTGTACACCGGCTTATCAGGTTGAAAAAGCGCTACCTGACCCGCCGGTGTGGCTTTCTGCGAGGTGCTCAAGGCGCGATGGAGAGCCGTTTATCCCGGTATAGCCGCCTCGCCTTCCAAGACGGCGTTCAGGGCCGCGAGGGCCACTTCCAACATGGTATCGTCTGGTTCCCGCGTCGTGAGCCGTTGGAGCGCGAGATTGGGAGCGATGATCGCGTGCACGAGCGGATGGCTGGCGTGCTTGCCGGTGAAGCGCAAGAGCTCGTAAGCGATGCCGGCGATGACGGGAATCAAGAGCAGGCGCGAGGCCAACCGTATGAGCAGCGGCGGCTTCCCCAACGGGGCAAAGACGAGGATGGAAATCAGGACGACCAACAACAGAAAGGCGGTGCCGCATCGCGGATGGGCGGTAGTGAAGGGGCGTACTCCCGCGACGGTGAGGGGCGCGCCGGCCTCGTGGGCATTGATGGTTTTATGCTCCGCGCCGTGATAGGCGAAGACGCGCTTGATCTCCGCCATCTGGCCGACGGCGGCCATGTACCCCACGAGCAGCGCCAGGCGGATCATCCCTTCGACGAGGTTGAAGAGCAGCGCCTGGGTATCGGGGATCAGGAGCCCGGCCACGAACGACGGCAGCACCATGAAGAGCCCCAGTCCCAACAGGAGCGACACCAGCCCCGTGCCGATCCCGGCAGCTCCCTGCAGCGAGAAATTGGGATCCTCGGCTTTGCCGGCGACCTCCGCGGAGTAGAAGAGGGCTTTCATCCCCAGCCCCAGCGAATCCCACAGCATGGGCAGCCCGCGGAGGAACGGGATTTTGCTCAATGGCCCCGTGTAGAGCTGCCCCAGCGACTGCGTCTGTACCTGGATGGCCCCATCGGGATGGCGCACGGCCACGGCGGCGACGTGTGGGCCGCGCATCAGCACCCCCTCGATGAGCGCCTGCCCTCCATAGGTCCATCCCAACGGTTTGCGTGACTCAGATTGTTCGGTCATGAAATCCCTCGTTGCGTGATAGCTGAAGCCGTATTGTACCATGTTCGCCCATGAATTCCAGGCGCGCGCCGCTGAGGAGAGTCTTCCGTCCCTCCTCTTTGCCTGTCACTCCAGCGTTTTGGGCTATAATACGGCCCAGCGTATTTCCACAGAGCGTTTGTATTTCCCAATTCGTGAGGAGAAAGGTCGAAAAGTGAGCACTGAGAATTCTTTAGCCGTGCCTGTGATCAAGTTCTCCCGGCATGTTCCCATCCTGCGCGCCTGGACGGTGCATTTCTACACCAGTCTGGGCCTGTTGGCGGGATTTCTGGCATTGCAGGCCCTGATGGCGGGCAAGGCTCATGAGGTCTTTATCTGGTTGGGCGTGGCCCTGGCCATTGACGCGACGGACGGTCCGCTGGCGCGGCGCTGGCAGGTGCGCTACTGGACGCCGGCCTTCAACGGGCGCAAACTGGATGACATCACTGACTACATCAACTACACCCTCATTCCGGTGCTGTTTGCCTATCGCTTCGGGATAGTTGCCGGCGCGGGGGTGCCGGTGCTGGGATTGGTGCTCATCGCCTCGGCCTACGGCTTTTGCCACGAGGCTGCCAAAACGGACGATGGCTATTTCACCGGTTTTCCCTCGTACTGGAATATCGCCATCTTTTACATGACTCTCTTCCGCGTGCCGCCGATCGTTGCGGCGACGACATTGGCGGTGCTGGCCGTGATGGTGTGGATTCCCCTCAAATACCCCACCTGGAAAAGCAAGCCGCTGCGGCGCATCACCCTGTGCTTCAGCCTGTTGTGGGCCGTGAGCCTGCTGGCGCTGCTCATTACCTTCGAGCAGGCGCCGGCGCTGCTCCTGTGGGGCAGCATCCTGTTCCCGATCTATTACTTCGCGCTCACCCTTTATCTCTACGTTGCCGGTATCAGCCGCAGGCCTTCGAGACCCGCCTATTGAGGTTCAACCTGCTAAGAAGGGAGTCATACATTATGGATGCCCCAATTCCTTCCGGTGAAGAGCGATCCATTCAGCGTCAGGGGGGAGCGACCCTCGACGGGGCGCCGATTGCCTACGTGGCGGCCCTGGCGGCGGTGATGATCGCGTTTACGATCGTGCCGTTGCCGCTTTCGGTGGTCATCGGTTTTGGCCGCAGTTTTCCCCTCAGCCAGGGACTTTATGGCTTGACCGGCTGGTTGTTAGGCCCGCTGGCGGGGGCGTTGGCCAATGGCATCGGCGTGCTCATCGGCGTTTTCCTCAACCCGCAGAATACCACCCTCCCCATCGCGTCGGTGGTGGGGGCGGCGGCGGGCGCGCTCGCGGCGGGCGTGCTCGGCGCGACCGATACGCGACGCCGTTGGGCGTTGCCGCTGGCGATGCTCTTCGGCGTGACCTACCTGCTCTACGGCGGTCGCGCCATCGTCCAGAACGGCGCAAATCCGTGGGCAGTGCTGGCCGGCTCATTCATTGACTGGTCGGCGCTGCTGCTTTTCTTGCCGGCGCGTTCCTGGTGCGCGCGCTGGCTGCGACATCCCAACCTGCGGCAGGTGGGAGTCGCGCTGTTCGTGGGGACGTGGATCAGCAGCGGATTGGCCCATCTCACCTCGGCCTGTTGGGTCTACTTTGCCTACAACTGGCCCGCCGAGAACTGGTGGCTGATGGCGCCGGCGGCGCCGTTGGAGCACGTGGCGCGCTGTGGAATCGGTGCGATTGTGGGGACGGGCGTCATTGCCGGACTGCGCGCGACCGGGCTGCTCAAACCCCTGCACGCAGCGTATTGAGGTGACGTTTCCGGCGCCTATGAACAGTCCCCTCGTCCGGCTGGAGCGTCTCTCCTATCAATACCCGCAAACGGAGACGCTGGCCTTATATGACCTCTCGCTGGAAATCCGGCGCGGGGAGTTTGTGGGCCTGATCGGGCCGACCGGCGCCGGGAAGACGACGTTGTGCCTGGCGCTCAGCGGCATCGTGCCGCAGTTCTACGGCGGACGCTTCTTCGGGCGGGCGCTGGTCGCCGGCATGGACACGGTCGAACAGCCGGTCAGCGCGCTCGCGGCGCGTGTCGGCATGGTCTTCGAGGACCCCGAAACGCAATTGACGGCGACCTCCGTGGAAAATGAGGTCGCCTTCGCCCTGGAAAATCTCCGCACCCCCCGGCCACTCATGCGTGAGCGGATCGCGCGCGCTCTCGGAGCCGTGGGACTTGCCGGACTGGAAAAGCGCCATCCCCACGAGCTTTCCGGCGGACAAAAGCAGCGGCTGGCGATCGCCGCCGCGTTGGCGATCATGCCGGAGCTGCTGGTGCTTGACGAAGCGACCTCGCAGCTGGATCCCCGAGGCGCGGCGGAAGTCTTCGAGGTGCTGCGCGCGCTCAACCGCGAGCAGGGGATGACGGTGGTGCTGGCAAGTCACGCCGCCGAAGAGCTCGCCGAATACGCGGATCGCCTCGTGCTCCTGGATGAGGGGCGGCTCGTGGCGGAAGGGACGCCCGCGGAGCTCTACAGCCAGGTGGCGTTGATCGAATCGCACCGGCTCCGTCCCCCGCAGGTGGCGAAGACCTTTTCCCTGTTGCCTCACCCGCCGGCGCGACTTCCCGTGCGTCTGGAAGAAGGACTGGCGGCGTTGCCTCCCCGCCCGGCGCGCGAGCCCCTTCCGCAGCCCCCGGCCCCCCGTCCGCTGGCCGCGCCCATCATCACCGTCGAGGGCTTGCAGCACCGTTTTACGGATGGGACGCCTACCCTCACCGGCATTGACCTGGCGTTTCATCCCGGCGAATACGTCCTCATCGTGGGGCAGAACGGCGCGGGCAAGACGTCGTTGGTGAAGCATCTCCTGCGTCTGCTGGAGCCGACGGCGGGGCGCGTGATGTTGTGGGGACGCGAGAGCCGCGCCTGGACCGTGGGCGCGCTGGCGCGGCGGATTGGATATGTGGCCCAAAACCCCGATCAGCAGCTTTTCAACACCACCGTCGCTGACGAAGTGGCGTTTGCCCTGCGCCAGCTGCGTTTTCCGCCGGCGGAGATTGCCGCGCGCACGACGAAAGTTTTGGCGGCGCTGGGATTGGAGGGCGTCGCCGACCGGCATCCCCTCTCACTGCCCAAGGGGGATCGGGCGCGGGTGATCATCGCGGCCATGCTGAGCCTCGACCCCGAGGTCATCGTCCTCGACGAGCCGACGACGGGGCAGGATTACGCCGGGGCGCGCGCGATCCTGGAGCTCAGCCGGACGCTCCATCGCCAGGGGAAGACGATCATCGTCATCACGCATCAGCTCTACCTGATGCCGGAGTACGCTGAGCGGGTGATCGTGATGGGCGAGGGGCGGGTGCTGCTCGACGCGCCGCTGCGACAGGCTTTTCACACGCTGGAGGTGCTCCGCGAGACCCGGCTCACGCCGCCGCAGGCGGTGCTGCTGGGACAGGCGCTCTGTCCCGCCGCGCTGTTGCTCACGCCGGAAGAGGTGGCGCACTGCCTCGCGGCGTCGCCTTCCGCCGGAGGGGCGCCATGATCGGCTGGCAGACGGTCTCGCGGGATTCGCTGTTCACGCGGCTGGATTTCCGCTCCAAGCTGGTGCTGATGGGAGTGCTCACTACCGTCGCGCTGCTTTGGGAAAGTCCCTGGTGGGGCGGGATACTGGCCGGCGCGACGCTGCTGGCCTGTCTGGCAGCGGGGGTGACGTGGCGCTATCTCGTGAGGCTGCTGCGTTTGCTCGCGCCCTTCTTCATTTTCATCCTGTTCATGCAGGGATTTTTTGCCGGACCGTTGATCACCGCGCGCACCGGGCAGACGGCTCTGACGCCGGTGTGGCGGTTTCCCGCGTCCTGGCCATTTGTCGGCGGCGCGATGCTCTCGCGGGAGGGCCTCCTCTACGGCTTGAACATCATCTTCAAAACGCTGACGATGACTCTGGTGGTGCCGTTGGCGATCTTCACGACGGACATCAACGCCATGTTGATCGGCCTGGTGCAGCTGCGGGTGCCCTACAAGATCGCTTTTGTCGTCTCCTCGGCGCTGCGCTTTTTCCCCTTGCTGGCGGGGGAACTGCGGGCCATTTTGGAGGCGCAGCAGCTGCGCGGCCTGGACGTGGAACGGCTGCCGTTGACGCGGCGGCTCGCGCTCTATGCGCGCGTCGCCGTGCCGCTGATTTTGGGCGCGCTGGTGAAATCGCAACAATTGGAGGTGGTGTTGCAGGCCAAAGCGTTCACCGGCGACCCCCAACGCACTTACCTGCACGAGGCGCGGTTGCAGGGGGCGGATTATGGGCTCATGGCGGGGATGGCGCTCTTCCTGGTAGCGGTCCTCGTGGCGTACTTTGCCTGGGGGGTGGGGCGCTTTGGCGTCCCGGCTGTCTGAATGAGGGCCGTCGTCCCTGCGGTCACCGCCGAGACATTCCGGGCGCACATGGCGCGTTATCCCTTGATGCAGCTGGCGGATGTGTACAAGCTGGCCCATCAGGCCTGTTTCGGCAGCGCGCATCTCGTGACGGACGCTCAGGCTGCCCGCCGGCGGTTGCTCGACGAAATCGCGGCGCTGGGTCGCGGTCCCGCTGAGCCGTTGGTGGATCCGCTTTCTGCCGATGGACGCATCTTGCGCGTGCATTTACGTCCCTACGTGGCGGCCGGCTATGATCCGGCATGGCTGGGCGAAGCGTTCGTGCGCACGGCCAACACCCATCGTGGCACCCTCGCGCAATTCGAGGCGACGTGGTCCCTGGCGTTGACGCTCGCGGCGCAGGGCGAGCTCCCCTTTGCCGTCGCTGACATGACGGCGTATGGGGCGCGTCTGGCCGGAGAGGGCTACCCGGCGGTGCATCATTCGGCGGCGTATGAGGCGCAGTACGCTCCGGCCTATCGGATCGTGGCGCGGGAGCTGCTGACATTTTTGTCGCCTGACGTCTGAGCCGGTCTCCCTGCCCATACAAAAAGCCCGCCTGAAAAGGCGGGCTCCGGTGTACCCCTGCCGCGAGTCGAACGCGGGCCACTGGCTTCGGAGGCCAGTGCTCTATCCATCTGAGCTACAGGGGCGCGCTGCAACGCATTCTACCATAAACAGCCGATTTCACAAGGGACGCTCTGGCCCGGGCCACTGACCACGCTTTGGCTGACGGCGCTTTCGGGGTATAATCAGCGCAGGCCGTTATCGCGGGAGGCGCACATGAAGCTACGACGTGGACTGCTGCTATGTTTGGGACTGCTGCTGTTGGCTGCGTGCACCAGCAGCGCCGGCCCGTTTGTGGACGATTTCTCCGACCCGGCCAGTGGATGGGGCGCCGCCTCCACGGAAAGCTATGTGCGCGGTTACGACAGCGGCAAATACTTGATTCGTATTGATGTGCCACATTGGTTCGTCTGGACGATGCAGGATCGCACTTACAAGGACGTGGCAGTCGAAGTGCTCGCGCGTTCTGAGGGTGCGACGGACAATCATTTCGGCGTGATCTGCCGTTACAGCGACGCGGGCTTTTACTACTTTGCCATCAGCGCTGACGGCTACTATGCGATTTTCCGCCGCCTGGGAGATCAGCCGCTGGAGCCTCTGACCGGACCGGCGATGTTGCGCTCGCCGGTCATCAACCGTGAGGGCGTCACCAATCGGCTGCTTGGCGTGTGCGAGGGCAGCGTGCTCACCTTCTACGTCAACGGTGAATTGATCGCGCGGGCGGAAGACACTCAGCTGACCGCCGGCAAGGTGGGGATCGCGGCGGGCACCGTCGAATACGGGCAGACGACCCTGGTCTGGTTCGATGACTTTAAGGCGAGTAAGCCTTGAGTGAGGGATGATCATGCGCACCTTATGGCGAATAGGATTCCTGTTATTGCTGCTTGGGACGGCGGCCTGCGGTTCCCCGGCGAGCACGGAGGTCTGGGACGAGCCTTTCGATGAAACGGGGCCCTGGCAGTTAAGCTCTGACGCCGCCGCCGTGACGCGCATCGAGGAGGGGCGGCTGCTCATCCACGTGCGCGAGCCGGGGCAGGTCGCCTGGGCCGTCCCGGACAAACGCTTCACCAATTTCCGTCTCTCCGTGGAAGCGACGCTGGTCGGCGGCCCCGAGAACAATGAATACGGCGTGTTGGCGCGCATGGACGGGGACCAAAACTTCTACGCCTTTTCCATCAGCTCCGATGGCTACGCGCGCGTGGCGCGATACGCTGAGGGCCAGTGGCAGCTGCTGTCCAAGGATTGGTTCCCTCACGCGGCGATCGCCCAGGGGCTGGCGACCAATCGCCTGGAGCTCGAAGCGCAGGGCGCGACGTTCAGCTTCCGGGTCAACGATGAGCTGATTGTCGAGGTCACCGATGCCGCGTTGCGCAAGGGCGACATCGGCCTGTATGCGGGGGCCTTCGATGAGGGCGACGTGCAGGTGGCTTTTGATAACCTGCATGTCGAGCCGCTTCCCTAGGCAGTAGCAGCGAATGGCTTTGAAAGTCTATCTGGAATCTCTCGGCTGCCGTCTCAACGCGGCTGAGGTCGAACGTCTCGGCTGTCAGCTCCTTGGCGGCGGCTTTACCCCGGCGGCGCGCCTCGAAGAGGCGGACGTGATCGTGCTCAACACGTGCGCCGTCACTGCTGAGGCGGCGCGCAAGAGCCGTCAGCGCCTGCATCTGCTGCATCGCCGCAATCCCCAGGCCGCGATCGCCGTGTTGGGATGCTGGGTCACCGCGGAGCCGGAGGCTGCGGGCGCCCAACCCGGCGTCACCTGTGCGCTCCCCAATTCCGACAAGCCGCGCGCCGGCGAGCTCATCACGGGCGCGTCCTCCCTCCCCGCGCCGTGGGAACCGGGCCTCTGGCAACACACACGCGCTTTTCTCCCCGTCCAGGATGGCTGCGACGCCGCCTGCACCTATTGTTACACGCGCCTGCTGCGCGGCCCGGGGCGCAGCGTGCCGCTCGCTACGGCGGTGAGGCAGGTTCAGGCGTTGACGGAACACGGCGCGCAGGAGGTGGTCCTCACGGGGGTGAGCCTCGGCGCCTATGGCCATGATTTGCCCGGCGCGGTGCGCCTGTCCGACCTCGTCGCGGCGCTGTTGGAGCAGACTGCTGTCCCGCGAGTACGGCTTTCGTCCGTCGAGCCGTGGGACGTGGATGACCGGCTGTTGGCGCTGTGGGAGCATCCGCGGCTGTGCCGGCAGCTGCACCTGCCGCTGCAATCCGGCAGCGACGCGATCCTGCGGCGCATGGGACGGCGGTACACGACGGCGGAATTTGCGGCGCTCGTGGGGCGGGCGCGCGCGATCTGCCCGGACCTGGCGGTGACGACGGACCTCATCACGGGGTTCCCCGGCGAGACCGAGGCGGATTTCGCCGCAAGCCTGGCTTTTGTGGAGGCGATCGGCTTCGCGCGCCTGCACGTCTTCCCCTATTCAGAGCGGGCCGGCACGGCGGCGCTGCGGCTCCCCGATCCCGTGCCCACGCAGGTGCGGACGGGACGTGCGGCGCGGATGCGCCGGCTGGGGGAGACCCTTGCGGCGGCTTACCGGGCGCGTTTCAGCGGCAAGGTGCTGCCGGTGCTGTGGGAGCGGCGGGATCGCGCCGGGCGCTGGCGCGGCTTGACCGATAATTATCTCGAAGTCGTCCTGGAAAGTGAGCGCGCCCTTTACAACACCATCACCCCCGTGCGCCTGCGTCCCGGTACGGGCGAGGCCTTTATCGGCGAGGAGCTTGAAACGGTCCCCGGAGGCGTTGGAGGGAACTTTTTGCCGCTGCCAGGCGTCTGAAAAATGCTCTGTGTCTCAGGACGGAGAGCATGGCTCGCGGATCCCCCACGGAAAAATGTGGATGGCACAAGCGGGAGTCTGTGAAGGGGGGCATGGCTCCCGGAGTCACGAAGAACTGCTCGCGGCTCACGGCTTCAGCAGGCTTCGGGGATCGGCCTGACGATTTATCGCAGGCTTGCTTTTTGTGGATGGATGTCGGTGTCATTGATATCTGAAAGGAGTGAAACATGAACAAGCAGATCCGACAAATTTCACGTAACAGTTTGCTGGTGTTGGCGCTCTTGGGAGCGTTGTTGAGCTTGCCGGTCACAACGGGCAGCTCGCTGACCCCGGCGCTGGCGGAACCGCTGCTGCAGGCAGCGCCCACCGCGCGCATTTATACTCCTGAGAAGGGTCTCTTGATTACGGAGCGGGCCGGAAGTCCGTATGCGATCAGCGGCTTTGCCTGGGACAGCACCAACGATCCCGGCTTCCCCGATGATCCCGTGCTGAAACCCATTTCCAATCCCAATCATGAGCCCAATTACGCTGTTGAATGGACGGCGGCTGCGGGTGCTGTGAGGTATAAGTTGAGTGAGTCCACCAGCCCCTATTTTGACGAAAACGTTGTCTCCTATCCCTACACCACGGAGTTGAGCTATCCTATCGAGGATAGGGCCGATGGTATCTATTACTATCGGCTTAAAGCGTACTCCAACAGCGGGCCCAGCCGCTGGAGCAATGTGGTTTCGACGCGGGTCGGCGCTGCCGCCCTCGCGGCGACGCCCGCGTCGCAGGCGGTTTTGCCGACCGTGGAGGTCAGCGTCAACGGCGGTGCCTGGCAACTGGCAACGGTCACGGTGGTAGATCCCGGCGGCTATTGGAGCTGGACCTACATGTGGGCATTGCCGGAAGCGGATAATGGCGCGTACACGATCCGCGCGCGGGCAACGATCGGCGAGGAGATAGGACCGGTAGATACCATCACGGTCACCATCAAGAACAACGTCAGCCTGGTGTATCTGCCGCTCGTGATGCGCCGCTTCCCGCCGGTGCCTTACCCGCCCGTGCTGAACGAGATCAGCAACGCCGACCTTGACGGCAACTACACCGTCAGCTGGGCTTACAACGGCCCTTATGGCGATGTCGAGGCGCCGACCAGCTACACGCTGCAGGAATCCACCAGCGCCGATTTCAGCGCGGCGGTTCAGGAATACACCTTCTCGGCTTCGACCTACTCGATGAATGTCACCGGCAAGGCCTCCGCGACGTATTACTACCGCGTGCGAGGGAACAACACCGCCGGCGCCGGCGAGTGGAGCAATGTCCGCTCGGTGGTTGTGATGTCGGCCATCACCGATGATTTCTCCAATTCGGGCTCGGGGTGGCCCGTCGCCACGTACAAGCGCGGCGACGGCGGCGACCTGATGAGGGTGGAATACGTTGACGGCACTTACCGCATGAAGATCATGCTGGCAACCTCCGACCAGAACAACTACAAGATGGGCCTGGTGAAGGCGCCCGACCGCTTTATCCCCCCCTCTGCCAACTATGACGTCTCGGTGAGCCACTTCTTTGCGCAGGCGGAGATGCCCTTCCCTGGCTACGCGCCTTCGGAAGGGAAGGCGGGCATCGTTTTCGCGGCCAACGCGGACTATACCACGCTCTATGTTTTTGAGTGGAACTGGGAAGGCGCGTGTGCGGTCAACCGCTACAACGGCGTCTCCTGGCCGGTTTCCGGCTATAGCGGGTATGGCGGCTCGATGACCTGGACGAAGATTCGTGACTGGGGGTCCTGCTCCAATTTGCTGGGCGGTTCCTACAATCAGACCAATCGCCTGTTGGTCGAGGTGCGGGATAACCGCGCAACCGTCTACGTCTACAACAACGGCGTCAAGACGCAGATCGCGAGCTTCACCGATGATGCGCTGCGCACCCATCGCCGCGTGGGCCTGATCACTGGCTCGTGGAAATGGACGCCGGTGGAATCCCGCTTCGACAACTTCAAGCTCGAAATCAAATAGCGCCGACCGGCCCTGCGACCGGTGAAACATGAGATGAAGAATCGCGGACGCCTGAAAGCGTCCGCGATTCGATTGGGATGCCGGAGTTTCTTCGAAAATAGAGAGCCGTGAGTTGTGAGAAGAGAGTGGTCACAGCCTCTGCTCACGGGCTATGGTTTACATGGTAACTGTTCAGCCATTGGCTAAAAAACGCGAATTTCATGGTGACTGCTGAAGATTGAGAATCAACTCTTGCCCCCTATCCCCCGGCCCC
>JAGPHL010000179.1 GCA_018055515.1 Anaerolineae bacterium | reverse complement strand
CGCAGAAACGCGCTCCCGGCTTCACCGCCGCCCCGCACGCGGGACAAAGCGGAGGCGCAACGGCGGATGCCCCCGGCAAGCTCTGGCCACAACGCTTGCAGAAACGCGCATCGTCACGGTTCTCGAAGCCGCACTGCGGGCATTGCATTGGATGCCTCCTGCGAAAATAGAGATCAGCGGTCAGCCGTCAGCGAATCAGCGAAAAAGCGAATCAGCGAAAAAGCGAGAAAAATCACTTGTGTGGCAAATGTAACGCAAACTTCAGGCTGCGCCCAGGCCGCCATTTTCATCCTTGGATAGTGTGCGCCAGCACATGGCGTCTCCTTCGAAAATAGAGATCAGTCAAGGACGCCGGACCAGCGCTCAGTCCGAGATCGTCCAATCCTTGTCCGACCGGAGCTCTACCTGAAACTCAGAAACCAAGTCGTTACCGTCGCAATCCTGGGCCAACAAATCATACGTCCCCGGATTGAGGAAGAACATGCGCTGTCCGCCTTGAGCGGCAATGGACTCACTCGTTCCCAGCCAGTCCTCACCCCAGGAATCCGCGGTGACGTCAGAGATGTAAACGTAGCAGATCTCCACACTGGACTCATTCTTCACCCGCAGGGCAACCAGGCCCGGGCCGCCTACCTTGAGCGTGTAGTCGTCACTCACTCCCCAGGCAGTAGCGAGCACCATTTCGTCACAATCACTCACCCTCACGTCATAAGCTCCTGCCGGCACCTCGAAAGCCCGTGAGTCATCGGAATAGAGGTACTCATTGCCGCCAAGCCAGTCCTCGCCCCAGGTTTCCGCTTCAGACGAGGAGATCTGCACATAGCAAATGGTATATCCGCTGTAATTATCCACCGTGATCTGGAAACTGCCGGTAGCAGGGACGGCCGTCGGGCCAGAAGTTGGCGGGACGACCGCCCGTGATGTCGGCGTCGCCAACTCCGGCAGCGATGTAGGCGGGACACCCACGATCGCCGTCGGGGTCGCTGTCCCCCCGCCAAACAAGCTGCCGTTGCCAAGCCACACCACCAGCCCACAGATGAGGCTCACCCCCAGGATCAACGCGCCCAGGCCGCCGAGGATCCACACCCATGGCGACCGGCGTTTTTTGGGAGACTCTGCCGCAGCGGGCGGCATCTGTCCGGCGGAGGGGTACGACGGGTAAGCCGCTGCCGGCGGCGCGGGCGGGATCTGCCCGGCGGAGGGCAACGGCGAATAGGGCGCGGCGGGAGTGGCCGAGGGCATTTGCACCGTGGAAGGCAATGGCGAGTAGGCCGCGGCAGAAGGCGCAGGAGGCATTTGCCCGGCGGAGGGCAACGGCGGGTAGGCCGCGGCAGAAGGCAAGGGCGGCGCGGAGGGCTGATAGGCGGACGGCGTCTCCGCCGGAATCGGCGAGGGCATGGCCGGCGCCGGCCGTTGGCTCACCAGCGCGTCGAGCATCGCGGCGGCGGAGGGGAAGCGGCGATCCAGCTGCAGCTCCATCGCCTGCGAAATCACGGCCTCCATGGCCGGCGAGATCCGCGCGTTGAGCGTCCGCGGCGACTTGAAAGCGCCCGGCATCGCCATCCGCTGCGTGGCGGTCGGCGGCGCCTGCCCCGTAAGCGCGTGGTACAGCGTCGCCCCCAGGCTGTAGAGGTCACTCCGCGCATCCGTATGGCTGCTCTGAGTGTCGTATTGCTCCGGCGGAGCGTATTCCGGCGTGCCCATGCCGCGCATGATCGTCTGCGTGCGCGGATCATTGGGATTCCACAGCTTGACCAGCCCAAAATCTACCAGCATGGCCTTGCCGTTCGGATGAATGATCACGTTCTGGGGCTTGATGTCCCGATGAATAATGCCTTCCGCATGACAATAGGCCAGCGCGTCGAGCAGCTGCCTGCCCCATTCGATGACCTGCGCTTCGGGTTGTGGCCCCTCCCGCGTCAACTTGTCCGCCAGGCTCTCCCCCAGGACAAAATCCATCACCAGATAGGAGTTGCTGCCCTCCTCAAAGAAATCGGTCACCCGCACCAGGTTGGGATGGCTGAGGCGCGCCAGGATCGTCGCTTCCTGGCGGAACTGTTCGCGCAAGCCGGCGAGCGTCGCAGCATCGAGGCCCGGCTGGGGACGCATCTCCTTGAGTGCCACGGCGACGTTCAGCCGCGTGTCCCAGGCGCGATAAACGGCCCCCATGCCACCCTCGCCAAGCAAGGTCACGATGCGATAGCGATCCTGTAGCAATTGTCCAGCGTCAAGCGCCATATCAAGCCTCCCGATAGGGTTAGAATCAAAAGTCTTTTATATCTATCCACCGTAAAACACACTGAGTTCATCCAGATAAAGGACTCCCCGGCTCGCCGAGCCATCGGGAACCCCATCCAACACCAGGGCGTAGAACTGCACCGGAGAATCCAATGCGCCATTATCGGTCCCGCTGATGGGACCGTTGGGCCAACCGGCGCTGTCGTCGAAGCGAGCCGTCATCTGCCGCCAGCCTTGATGCGTCACCCGCCCAAACGTGTACTGGCGCACCTCGCCGGCACTGTCCTTGATCCAGGCGTTCAAGAAATGCCCCGATCCGTCGCCGTAGACCCAGACCGTCAGCCCCGTCGGTTGCCCTTCCAGAGCCAGCACGGGATTGGCGCGAAAAACCACGTAGTTACGTTCGACCGCAGGGAAATCATACTCCAATTTTCCAGATGAGCCAGAGCGCGCCTGGTCCCCCGAACGGGTGAGCGTGCCGTAAGGCTCGTCGCCGCGCCGCCAATCCACGTCACGGTCGAAATCCAGAATCACGCCAGGGCGAGCCGGCGCGGAGGTAGCCGTCGGCAGGACTGCAGTCGCCGTCGCCGGACGCGGCGTCGCCGTAGGCGCCGGTGCAGACGTAGCGGTAGCTGCAGGCGTGACCGTAGGCGCCGGCGTCGAAGTCGGAGCCGGGGTCAATGTCGGCAGCGGGGTGATGGTGGGCCGCTGCGGTGTGGGAGTCGGCGACGGCGGGGAGGGCGTCATCCCCGGCGTCACTTCGGCGATGACGGGGATTTCCGGCGTGCGGGTGGGTTCTGGCACAGGGGCCAGGAACTGCGCGAGCGGCCCTATCCCCTCTGTCCCGGCATAGACCAATCCGAGGCCCGCGATCAGCAACAGGATCACCGCGATGAGGCCCACATACAGGCCGGTTTTTCGCCGCGCCGCCGCAACGGGAGCCGGCGCGCCGGCAGGCACAGGGCCGGAAGGGGCATATCTTCCGCCCGCCTGCGGATAGGGAGCCGGACCGGCCCCCGAAGTTGGAGGATATCCACCTGAGCCATAGGCCGGGGTTGGCGACGGCGGGTATTGGGTCAGCCCATAAGCGGACGGGGTCGCAGCCGGGGGCTGAGGATAAGGCGTCGTCGCCCCAGGCTGCGACAGGGGAGCCGGGCGCGCCGCGGGAGCACGCTGACGCAACGCCTGGGCCATCGCCGCGGCCGAGGGAAAGCGGTACTCCACCGTCAACTCCAACGCCTGTAAAATGGCGGCGTCCGTGGTAGAAGAAATCTGCGGATTGAGCAAGCGTGGAGGCTGGAAAGCCGCCCGCCGGGCAATCCGCTGGGTCGCCGTTGGCGGCGCCTGTCCCGTCAGCGCGTGATAGAGCGTCGCGCCGAGGCTGTAGATGTCGCTGCGTGGATCGGTGTGACCGGCCTGCGTGTCGTACTGCTCCGGCGGCGCGTATTCCGGCGTCCCCAACCCGCGCATGATGGTCTGCGTGCGGGGATCGGTAGGGTTCCACAGCTTCACCAACCCGAAATCCACCAATACCGCCCGATTGTCCGGGCGGATGATCACATTCTGCGGCTTGATGTCCCGGTGAATGATCCCCTGCTCGTGACAATACTCCAACGCATCCAGCAACTGCTCCGCCCACGTCAGCACCTGCGTTTCGGACAAGGCGCCTTCGCGCTTGATGATGGCCTCCAGGCTTTCGCCCTGGACAAAATCCATCACCAGGTATGCATTGGCTCCTTCAAGAAAAAAGTCCGTCACGCGCACCAAATGGGGATGGCTGAGCCGCGCCAGGATGGTGGCCTCCTGATAAAATTGCTCACGCAGGCGCGCCAAAAGAGCCGGCTCCGCGCCGGGCTGAGAGAGCATTTCCTTGAGCGCCACGACGACATTGAGCCGCGTGTCCCAGGCGCGATAGACCGCTCCCATGCCGCCCTGGCCCAACAGCGCGATCACGCGATACCGCTCCTGCAAAAGCTGGCCCTGTTGTAGCATTCCGCCCCCCCCTCTGCTCCCGCCCTATGGCCCTGAAATCAGGGCCCTCTCTTGCGCCAGACGAGCCACACAAAGAATTCTATCACCACCGCGCCCACCGTCGAGGCACCTAACAATTCCGGCAACGTCGCGCCGGTTCTCGTGCTCGCGCGCAGCGCCGCCCCGCCGACGGAGACCACCAGAATATGCGCCGCGCCGGCCCGCAAGGGCTTCCGTCCCATCGCGGCCCATGCCAGCGGCGCCGCGAACGCATAAGAAGGCAGACTTGCCCACAGGAACGGCACCTTCGCGATGACTGGCCCCAGCACCCAGGCCGCTACAGCCGCCAGGACCACCAATCCCGCCAGCAGGCCGAGCTGCTGCGCCGCGGTGAGCTTCCGCATCAACTTGCGGGTAGAAATCACGAGGCGCTGGGTAGGACGTCCCCCGCCCGAGGGCAAGGCCGCCGTCGCAGCAACGGTAGCATCGGATAGCGTCAGCGCCTGGAAAATCGTATCGCCGACGAACCAGCCCAATCCGCCCAACACCAATGCTCCCAGGGTCAGGCGAAGGATCTGCGGCAGATCCGTAGAGTAACGGAAAAGCATGAATTGGAGGAGCCACACGCCCAGCACCGCCATCGCCAGGGCCGTCGCCAGTTCCTCGCGCCACGATGCGGAATGTTTTGCAGGGAGGGGAGGCGCGGCGGTCAGCTTCTCCGCTCTCCCCCGCTCGCCCCCGTCCGTTTTGGGAGGCTCGCCCTCCAGCGCCGCGCGCATCGCCGGCACGTCGGGGAAACGCCGATTGGGGTCCAGCGCCATCGCTTGCAAGAGCGCCGTCTCCGTCCGCGATTGTACCCGCAGTCCCAGCGTGTGCGGCGGGATCAGGGTATCGCCGTCCGTGAAGCGCGCCAACGCCGACGGCGGTTCCTTGCCGGTGAGGGCATGGTAGAGCGTCGCGCCGAGGCTGTAGAGGTCGCTGCGCGGCTCCGTGTGCCAGCCACGCAGCCCA
>JAGPHL010000178.1 GCA_018055515.1 Anaerolineae bacterium | reverse complement strand
GTCCGCGCGCTGAACGCGCCGGAAACCGGCGAGGGGGCGAGCGAGCCGGCGCCGATCACGGTGGACCGCCCGGCCTCGCTGACGGTGCGCGTGCTCACGTCGCTGCCGGTGGAGCCGTGGGTGCGCAGCGCCGTCGAAGCCTATAACGCCACGCAACCCACGCAAGACGGCATTCCCGTCCGCGTCGAGGTGATCGCCATGGATGGCCTCACCGCCCTGGGACGCTGGGATCGCAACGAGTTTGGCGCTCTGGGGGCCGGCGTGCGCCGCGAGGACCTCGCTCCCGCCGACCTGGCCGCGCTCAGCGATTTCCCCACGGTGTGGATTCCGGAGAGCCGCTATCTGGTGGAGCTCGCCAACGCCGCCTACAAGGAGCGCCTGGGGCAGGACGTCTTCCTCACTGACGGCGAGTACCGCGCGCGTCCCATCGCCACCAGTTTGTTCACCTGGGGCATTTACGAGACCCGCGCCCGGGTACTCCAGAGCCATTTCGGGGAGATCAGCTGGCAGACCATCCACGATGCCGCCGTCGCCCCCGGCGGATGGCCAGAGCTCGGCGGCGATCCGGCGTGGGGCTACTTCAAACTCGTGGTGCCCAATCCCGGTAAGAACGTCGGCGGCTTGCACGCAATGATCGCGGCGGCAGGCGAGTATTTTGGGCGCACGGACATCACCGTCGCGGACATTACCAATCCGCAGTTCCAGCGCTGGTTGAAGGAACTGATGGGGTCGGTGACCGATTTCAGCAGCGCGAGCGCCTACACTGCCGAAGACTTCGCGCTTTTCGGCTACAGCGTAGGCGATGGGGGCCAGCTGCTGGAGAGCGACCTGCTGCAGAACATGCAGGGCATCCTCACCCGCTGGGAAGACCCGCTGAACCTGTACTATCCGCGCTACGTCACCTGGTTCGACTTCCCCTACTCGATCTGGGTGGGGCAGGAGACGACGGCACTGGAAAAGAACGCGGCGCTCGCCTTTCAGCGCTACTTGCTGAGCGACGCGCAACAGCAGAAGGCGCTGAGCTACGGCCTGCGTCCTGCCAATCCCAGCGTGCCGCTGGATGCTACAGCGGATAGTCTGTTCGTCAAATGGCGGGCTCGCGGCGTCGAGTCGGTCGTGCCCCGCGCCGACGCCATGCGCAACCCCGATCGCGAAGTGCTTCTCGCCCTCTTGCGCTGGTTCGAGTTGAACGTGGCGGATTGACATGAACACGCCCTCCCGATCCCCACTGGATTTGCCCGCCGCGCCGCGCAAGTCGCAACCGCAGCTGCCGTGGCGCCTGATCCTCGGCGCGCTGATGGTGCTGTGCGCGTGCGGCGTTCTCGCCCTGGTGGTGTGGCGTGGCCTCGACCGCAACGGCTCGCCGGGAACCGCCGGGGGTCCCCCGACGGCAGCGAAGCCCTCCAGCGCTACGCTGACCATTGCCGTCGCGCCGGCGATGGCGCCTACTTTTGAGATGCTGGTGACGCAGTTCAACGCTCAGCAGCTCCAGACGCCGGATGGCCAGACGATGGTCGTGCAGACCGTGGCGCTGGAGCCAGAAAAGATGGTGGCGCAGAGCTTGCAGGCGCCGCCGTTTCAGGCGCTCGCGCCGGATAGCAGCTTGTGGCTCAATCAACTGGAACAGCGGTGGGCGGCTCAGCAGGGCACCGTCGAGGAGGCCGGGTCGGTCATCCCCATCGGCAATCGGCGGATCGAGGCGCCGGTGCGTTATGCGACCAGTCCCATCGTCATTGTCGCGTGGGAAAGCGTGGCCCGTGAGTTGGGGTGGCCCTACGAGCCGGTGGGCTGGGAACAGGTGCAGCGCAAGGCCACCCGCGATCCTGACTTCAAGTGGAGCCATCCCGCCACGAACAACGCCAGTGGTCTGCTGGCGACGTTGGCGGAATTTTATGCGGGCGCCGGCCTTACCCGCGGTCTGACGGAAGAAGCGGCGAAGGCGCAGGCGACGTTGGATTACGTCCGCGCCGTCGAGGCGACGGTGCGCTTCTACGGCGAGGGAGAGGCCGTGATCATGCAGCGGCTGGCGGCGGAAGGGCGCGCTTTCCTCGACGCCTTTGTGGCCCAGGAGCAGGTCGTCATCGCCTGGAATCAGCTGGGGCGCGGGGAGCGGTTGGTGGCGCTCTATCCCGCCGAGGGGACGCTGTGGGCGGACCATCCCCTGGCGCTGTTGGAGCTGGGCGCGAACGGCGAAACCCCGGTCACCGCCAATCAACGAAACACCTATGGCGCTTTCAGCGCGTTCCTCACCGGCCCCGAGGCGCAGCGGCAATTGCTTACCGCGGGTTACCGTCCTACCGATCTGAGCCTGGATCTGAGCGCGCCGGGCAGCCCCTTCGCCGGCAACGACGCCGTGGATTGGCGTCAGCCGCAGACTACATTGCAGATGCCGTCCGCCAGCGTCATTGAGGTCGTGCAGAACGTCTGGTGGTTCACCAAGCGGCCCACCAATGTCTTCCTGGTGGTAGATACCAGCGGCAGCATGGCCGAGGGCGAAAAAATGCCCAGCACTCAGCAGGCGCTGGTCGCATTCCTCACCCAGATGCAGGGGGATCGGGATCGTGTCGGCTTGATCGAGTTTGGCAGCCGCATCAAGCGATTGGAGGAATTGCGGCGCCTGGATGCCGCGGGGCGCTCCCAGATGACCGAGATGATCAACGCGATGACCCCGCAGGGGAACACGGCGCTGCTGGACGCGATCTGGGAGGCCTACCTGTATTTGTTGAAGGAGAATGACCGTGAGGCCATCAACGCCATCGTGGTGATGACGGACGGGCAGGAGAATGCCAGCTCGCTCAGCCTCAAGGCGCTGCAGCAACGCTTCGCGCAGAACGCTGACGTCTCCATTGTGGTATTCACCATCGGCTTTGGCGAGGATGTGGATGACGACATGTTGGAAAATATCGCGCGCATTGGCGGCGGGCAGTATCGCCGCGCCAATGAGACGGACATTCAGGAGCTGTATCGGATCATCTCGACGTATTTCTGAGAGGGCCGCCAAGGGGCGAAAGGCCAGGGCCGAGAGCCGGGTAACGCCTGACTTTTGATGCGACTTCCCATCAACGCATGAGCGAACTACACACGGAGCTCTACCAAAAGACGCGGTCGGCGGCGCTGGAATATGCGGTGTTCCGCTGGGAAAGTGCGGTCATCGTAGCGGGGACGCTGTTGCTGACCGTGTTGCTGCCCCGTCCCTTTCCCTGGTGGCCCGGCTGGGCCTGGCCTATCCTGGGCGTGATCGCCCTGGCGGCGGTGATCTTCGCCAGCCTCACCGATCCGGCCACGGGCGCCAAAGTGCTGCAGCAGCTGCTGGAGGCGCACCTGGACCCCGATCTGATCAAGGATGAGGGTTTGCGCGGGCAGCTGCGGGCGGCTTTCACCCCGCTGGTGCAACTGGAGGCCTGGCGGCTCAGCCTGCCTTCCGGCGCGGTGCGGACGCACGCCGACGCGCTCATGCCGTCTCTGACTGCCTGGGTGGAGCAGTATTTTCAGCTGCTGCGCTATCTCGACACTTACCGGCGGGATTACCGCATCGAGCAGCGGCGCGAGCAGGTGAACGAGGAACTCAAGACGCTCGCGGCGCGCCGCCGTTTTGAACGCAATCCGCAGATGTTGACGCGGCTCGCCGAGGGGATGGAAGACCTGGGGCGGGACTGGTACACGTTGCGCCTGCTCGCGGCGGAGTTACGCCTGGCGGAAGCGCGCTTGCCGCGTCAGTGTGAGGGCTTTGCCGCGATGACGGCGGAGGTGCGCGAGCTCCAGACGCAGACCCATCTGCTGGACGAATACGCGGCAAGGTTGCAGGACGACATCCAGGAGCGGACGCAGCGCCTGAGTGAGCAGCTCGCCCGCATTCACGCGACGTACACGGAGGCCCTCCGGCGAGCGTGATGAAAATAACATGGGAACGTGAAGACGTGTGAAGGTGTGAACGTGCCCACGGTTTCTATTTTCGAAGGAGCAAATGATCCATGACTAAGCGCCTTTTACTTGTCTTGTTGCTGATCGGCTTGCTGGTGACCGCCGGCTGTGGCGAGAGCAGCGGCGTGCAAGAACCGACCAAGGGGGAAGTGTGGGTGTTTGTCGCCGTGCCTTTGAGCGGCTTTCAGGCTAACGGCGGGCAGACCGTGTTAGGCGGCGTGCGGCTGGCGGCGGAGCAACTCAATCGCAGCGGCGGACTGAATGGCTACAAAGTCGTGGTCGTCCCCCTCGATGATGAGTCCGATGACGAGGTGGCGGTAGCACAGGTAGCGCAGATCCAGGAAGCGCTGAATCAGGGGAAACGGGTGGTCGCGGTCATCGGGCATCTCAACAGTGGCCAGACCCTCGCGGCCATGGAGCTCTACCATACTTTGCCGCTCATCGTGATTACCCCCACTGCCTCCGAGCAGAGCCTCACCGCGCGGGGTTACACCAACTTCTTCCGCGTCAATGCCAGCGACGATGTGCAGGCGGCGGTGGACGCGCGTTTTCTGACCGAGAAGCTCGGCGCCCAACGTGTCGCGGTCCTCTTCAACAACACGGAATATGGGCGCGGGTTGGCGGCGGCGTTGGTGAAGGAATTAGAAGCCCGTGGAGCGCAGGCGGTGACCCGTATTGAGGTGGAAGAGGGGCAGGGCCGCTACAGCGCGGAAGTGGCGCAGGTGCAGTCCGCCGCTCCCGACGCGATTTTCTACGCGGGATATGAGATCGAGACGCCGTACTTGCGCGCCGAACTCGTCCGCGCGGGGGTGACGGCGCCGATGTTGGCGAGCGATGGCGCCTTCCTCGCGGCGACCATTGACGAGTCGGATGGGACGGCGGAGGGGATGTATGTGAGCGCGTTTGCGCCGAGTCCCCGCGCTGTAGGCGATCCCCAATGGTTTGAGGCGTATCAGGCGGTGGAATATCGCAACCCCGATACGTATTCGGTGAATGGGTATGTGGCGATGCAGGTACTGGCGGAGGGCGTGCGGCAAGCGGGCAGCCTGGAGGCATCGGAAATCGCGGCGGCGTTGCGCCGCTCTCCCGTCAAGACACTGTTGAATGAGCTCCGCTACCAGGAAAACGGCGATCTCACCGATCCTCAGATCTGGATCTATCAGGTCAAGGATGGGGAATTTCAGCAGGTCGAATGGTAAGAGAAGCGTCTGAACGCGGACGCCGCTCCGTGATTGATCCTTGCGCGCGCAGTCGAAAAGCGCCGTTTCAATCCAGGCCCACACGCCTTGGTTTGACTCATGGTATAATCGGCTT
>JAGPHL010000177.1:2598-5293 GCA_018055515.1 Anaerolineae bacterium | reverse complement strand
GTCGTCATTGTGGGCGCCCTGGATACCAAAGGGCAAGAATTCGCCTATCTCAAGGCGTTGATCGAGCAAAGGGGACTGCGTCCCCTGGTAGTGGACTTCGGGGTGCTGGGGGCTCCAGCATTCACCCCCGACATTCCCCGCGAGGAAGTCATCCGCGCCGGCGGCGGGGATCTGGCGACGCTGGCCTCCGGCGGCCACAAGGACGCCGCGATGCAAATCATGGCGCGCGGACTGGCGGTGATCGTCGAGCGCCTCTACGCCGAAGGCCGGCTGGATGGCATCGTAGGCATGGGCGGCACGGGCGGCACCTCCATCGCCACGACGGCGATGCGCGTCCTGCCCGTCGGCGTGCCCAAGCTCATGGTGTCCACCGTCGGCGGCGGTGACGTGAGCCCTTACGCCGGGACGAAGGACATCACCTTCATGCCCTCCATCGTGGACGTCGCCGGCTTCAACAGCATCAGCCGTCGCATCTACACCAACGCCGCGGGCGCCATCAGTGGCATGGTGGAGATGGAGGCCCCGGCAGCGCAGGAGAGCAAACCGCTCATCGCCGCCTCCATGTTCGGCAACACCACGACGTGTGTGGATCATGCCCGCGCCCTCCTCGAAGCGCACGGCTATGAGGTGCTCGTGTTCCACGCCACGGGGATCGGCGGGCGGACGATGGAGGGGCTCATCACCGATGGCTACTTTGCCGGGTCGCTCGACATCACCACGACCGAGCTCGCCGACGAAGTCTGCGGCGGCATCCTCAGCGCGGGGCCGGACCGTTGCCTGGCCGCCTCACGGGCGGGGATTCCCGCCGTGCTCGTCCCCGGTTGCGTGGACATGGCGAACTTCGGCAACCTCGAGACGGTGCCGGAGAAATATCGCGGACGGACGCTTTACCAGTGGAATCCCAACGTCACGCTGATGCGTACCAACGTGGAGGAGAACCGCCGCATGGGGGAGCTGCTCGCCCGCGCGGCCAACGCCGCCACCGCGCCCGTCGCCATCGTCCTGCCGCTCAAGGGCGTCTCGATGCTGGATAGCCCCGGCGGGCAGTTCTGGGATCCCGAAGCCGACGCTGCCTGCTTCAACGCCATCAAGGCGAATCTCAGGCCGGGCATTCCGGTAATCGAAATGGACGCCAACATCAACGACCCCGAATTCGCGGAGAAATGCGTCGCCCTGCTGCTGGAGATGCTGGACGCCGGGCGCTAGCGGCTGGCCCCCCATCACCCATTACCCATCACCCATTACCCGCTCAACTCTCATTTCATGAAAGGACATCGTATGCACCAGAGAATCGTTCTGATCGGCGCGGGGAGCGCGCAATTCGGCTTCGGTACGCTGAGCGATATTTTCGCCAGCAAGGTCCTCGAGGGCAGCGAGATTGTGCTGCACGACATCAACCCCCAGGCGCTCAAGCGGACGCTGGACGCGGCGCAGGCTCACGTGGAAGCCCATGCCCTGCCCTTCACGCTCACGGCGACCGCCGACCGCAAGGCAGCGCTGCAAGGGGCCAACTTCGCCATCATCTCCATCGAGGTGGGCAATCGCTTCGAGCTGTGGGAGCAAGACTGGATGATCCCGCTGCAGTATGGCATCCGCCAGGTCTACGGCGAGAACGGCGGACCCGGCGGGCTGTTCCACTCACTGCGCATCATTCCGCCCATCCTCGACATCTGCGACGACATCATGGCGATTTGCCCCGAAGCCTACGTCTTCAACTTCAGCAATCCGATGAGCCGCATCTGCCTCACCGCCAAGCGCAAGCATCCTGACCTGCGCTTTATCGGCCTGTGCCATGAGTTCGCCTCGCTGCCGCAACATCTGCCGAAAATCCTGGATACACCGTGGGAGAATCTCTTCGTGCGCGCGGGCGGTCTCAATCACTTCAGCGTGGTGCTGGAAGCGCGCTACAAGGACACGGGCCTCGACGCCTATCCCGACATCCGCGCCAAAGCGCCGGCCTACTTCGAGCAGCTGCCCAGCTTGCGCGAGCGCGTTGAGGAGAAGGAGCGCGAGCAGCTCGGTTCGACGCCGGGCGCAGAGCCGGCCCTCCGCGAAGGCGCCAGCCCATGGCCGGAGCGGTGGCTCTTTAAGGTGATCCTGGAGAAATTCGGCTACCTGCCCATCACCACCGATAGTCACTTCGGCGAGTACATCCAGTGGGCGCACGATGTGGTGGATCACAAAGGCATCCTCGACTTCTACTACTTCTACAAGCAGTGGTGCCAGGTAAGCGAGGCGCGCCTCGGCCCGCCCAGCGAGTGGGAGCGCGTCGTTCCCATCATCGAGGGCATCCTCACGGATTCGGGGCAAGAAGAGATGGCCGTGAACATCATGAACGACGGCCTGATCACCAATCTCGCCCGCGACCTGGCCGTAGAAGTGCCGGCCACCGTGGATAGCAACGGCGTTCACGGCATCGTGCTGGGCGATCTCCCGAAGGGCATCGTGGGCCTGCTCAACAATCAGGTCGCCACCTACGATCTCACCGCCGAGGCAATCCTCAAACAGTCGAAAGCCCTGGCGCTCCAGGCGCTGCTGCTCGACCCCGTCGTTCACAGCGCTCGCGCCGCCGAGCAGACGCTGGAGATGATGCTCATCCGCCAGGAGCAATACCTGGGCTATCTCAAATAAGGCAGCTGCGCCGGAAAATGTGAGTCGTGAGTTGTGAGTCGGCGAGTCGTGACTACGACGGCTC
>JAGPHL010000177.1:0-2498 GCA_018055515.1 Anaerolineae bacterium | reverse complement strand
GCCGAGCAGACGCTGGAGATGATGCTCATCCGCCAGGAGCAATACCTGGGCTATCTCAAATAAGGCAGCTGCGCCGGAAAATGTGAGTCGTGAGTTGTGAGTCGGCGAGTCGTGACTACGACGGCTCACGGGTTGGCTGGGGATGGAATCCCCAGCCTGACATGAGCCAACCGCGCTGAAGCGCGTTGTTGGGGGACCTGTCAGCCCCGGAATTCATCCGGGGCGGCCTGAGCGCAGCCTGAAGTTCACGCCACATGGGTCACGCAAGTGATTTTGATATTTGCCGATTCTCGAAGAGATATTGGACGCAGATGAACGCAGATTCCGCAGATTTTAAAGTTTGCATCCCCATGCCGGTTGGAACATGGGCACGTGGGCACGGGTTCTATTTTCTGAGAAGTTGACATGTTCCTGCGGCACAACACCACCGATGACGAAAATAACGTGGGCACGTGGGAACGTGGGCACATGAGCACGGATTCTATTTTCCGAGGAGTTCACTTACGCATTACGCATCACGCATCACGCATTACGCATCACGCATTACGCATTTTGAGAAGCATCCGTCCCAGAAGGGAAGACCCATGAAAAAGATCCTCTTGCTGAGCGTGCTGGCGCTCCTGATAGGCGCCTGCCAGCTGTTTGCCCCCGGCACGCCGACGGCGACGCCTCCCCTCACGTCCACTACCACCCCCGCCGCGACGGAGCCCCCGGTCACGCCGACGTTCACCCCCACGCAGCCGCCCGCTACCGGGGAACCGGCGCTCTCGGTGGAAGAGATCCTGGCGCAATTGCCGTTCACGCCGGGAGTTCAGCCCAACGGCAGCTTCGTCGTCCAGGAACTCCAGCAGGCTGATCTGACCGGCGACGGACGCCAGGACGTCATCGTGCTCAGCAGCTGGAAGCAGAATGAGGCGGAGGAATTCGCGGCGCCCCTTCAGGTAGACGTTTTCAGCGCGACGGGCGAGCTCCTCTACACGCAGAACACCTGGGAGACGCTGGGCGCATCACCGAGCACCATGCCCCTCGACGAGACCAGCTTCTTCGGCTATGACCGCATCGAAGCCGTGGACGTGATCTCGCTCACGGGCGACGCCGTCCCCCAGCTCGTCGTGCGCATCCGCTATGCCGGCACTGGCTCCATCCTCGAGGCTCACGTGCTCAGTTTTAAGGGTGGCGTGACCGCGTCCCTCGCCGACATCACGGCCTACAAGGGCTGGATGGAGTATCAGGGGAATGGCTACCTCGTTTCCCAGCCGCTCTACCTTTACAACGAGCCGAACTGCTGCCCCTGTCGCAAGGAGACGGTGACCTACGCCTGGGACGGCGTCGCCTTCACCGCGCTCGCCGCGCAGCGTGAGGCACTCGAAGGCATGGAGTGTCCCGCCTTCCCCACCCCCGCCGAATGGCGCGCGCTCGCTGCCAGCGGCCCGCTGCCCCCGGCCCGCCGCGATGCCGTCCTCGCCTACGATACCCGCCGCGAACGGCTGCTGCTTTTCGGCGGACGGGATGGCGAAAGAGCTTTCAACGACACCTGGGCCTTCGATCTGAACACGTCCACCTGGACGGAAATCGTGCCGCCGGCAGCCCTGCGGCCCACGCCGCGCTATGGCGCCGTCGCCGGGCTGGATGCCCTGCGCGAGCGACTGGTCCTCGTCGCCGGCGCGGGGGACGGGGGCGCAGCACTCAACGAAGTCTGGACCCTGAATCTCGCCGCCGACGTGTGGCAGCAACAGCCGATCTCCGGCGACGCCCCGGCAGCACGCTTTGGCGCCGCCGGCGGCATCGCCGACTACAGCAACACGCTGATCCTGAGCCATGGCCTCAACGGCGACCGCAGCTTCAACGACACCTGGGCGCTGGATTTGGAGACTTTCACCTGGCGCAATGTGACGCCCGCCGGCGCGCTTCCCGCAGCGCGCGGCTGGCACAGCGCCGCTCCCCTTGAAGGAACGCAGCTGGCGTTCTTTGGCGGCGCCCCCTTGCTGCAGGGCGACACCTGGCTGCTCGACCTGCGCAACGGCTCCTGGAGAGAACTCACCGGCCCGGGACCCTCGGCGCGCGGATTTGCCGGCATGGCAACGTTGAGCGATCGCGGCGCGGTCCTGCTCTTCGGCGGACAGGGGGCGGGGAACGTGGAGCTGAACGACGTGTGGCTGCTCGACCCTTCCCAGAACGGCTGGCGGCAGGTGCAGCCGGGGAACGCCGGCCCCACGCCCCGTCAAGGGCACAGCATGGCGTGGGTAGGCTACTCGGCGCTCACGCCCGGCAGCGCTGTCGCCGTCTTTGGGGGACTTTCCGGCGGCGTCATGCGCAACGACCTGTGGCTCTTCATCCCCTGGGATGAGTGAGCCTACCCATCCCCATCCCCCATATGCGTCAACTTAAGGGGGAAATGGGCGGAGCTGGCGCCAGAGTGCCACAGTTTCGGGCACCAAGAGGCGCCTGCGGGCGGCAGGAAGAGGAGGACTCGGAGCTGGTGAGAGGCTGAGGTGGCC
>JAGPHL010000013.1:12704-23399 GCA_018055515.1 Anaerolineae bacterium | reverse complement strand
AAATCGTTAATTTCTTTATTGTAAGCACTTCCAAATTTTTCAGATCGCAAAAAGACGTTGTATTTGCCATTATCACATATTAAAGCAATTACAAAATAATCAGCAACAGTACACAAAATTACAATCACACATTACGCATCACATCCAGAAAGGACGGCGTCATAATGTCAATTGCGGATTTGCAGATGGGTATCGCGATATGTCTGTTCGCGCTGGGAATGGGCTCGTGCATCGCCGGGCTGTGGACCATTCTCTCGCGCCGCTACCGGCAAATGCTCCAGGAAGTCTCGGCGCAATCCACCGTAGCGACGAGCAAGGCGCTCACCAACGTGGCGCTGTCTCCTCTCGTCGAGTCCCTCACCGGTCTGGTCAATGCGATCAACGAGCTCATTCGCACCTCCGTCGGGGTCGGCATCTTCCTCTGGCTGTTCGGCATCGCCCTGTGCGTCGCATCCTTCTGGATGCTTTCGACGATGTGAGGCATACCATGCCATTCCAAACTCTACCAGCAGCGCCCCGGCGTGCAGCTCAGGGGACTCCGGCCCCTGAGCCCACCGCGCTGCGAGACTATCTCCAGGCTCTCGCCGACGACCCCCTCCTCGCTGCGGCAGGCCAGCGTTACGTGCCGCTTGAGGCGCGGGATGAGGCCACCGCGGAAATCAGCCCCCTGCCAGAAGCGCTCGACGCCTCAACGCTGGCAATCCTGTCAGGCCCATTGGGGAGCGGCAAGACCTTCACCCTGCGACATCTCGCCTGGCAGCGCGCACGACAGGCGCTCACTCCTGCCGGCGCCGGGGAAACGCCCATCCCGCTCTTCCTCGACCTGAGCGAATGGACCGCCGATAGGACCCTCGAAGAGCTGCTCCTGGCCGAAATACAACGACGGCTCCCTCACATCAACGCCGCGAGCCTCGCCGCGCGGTTGCCACGCGCGCACCCCCTCTACCTGTGTGACAACCTCAACGCGCTGACAACGCCCGGCAGTCGGCAGCACTTCTGGAAATGGCTGGCGGAACAGCACCGCGCGCAGCCGCACGCCCGCTTCATCATCGCTACGCGCCCCGAGGCCTGGCGAGAGGAAGAGGCCCCGAGCGTCTCCCCGGAGACATGGCAACTCCTCCCGCTGCACGACCGCAACGTGGACCTGTACATCGAACGCTACGCCGCCGGGGGAACCGCCGCCGCCATCCGGCGACGCCTCCGCCAGGATCCGCCCCTGTGGGACCTGGTCCACCTTCCCCTCTTTCTCCGTAGCGCCCTACAGCTGGCCGGGCGCCCGGAATCGCCGCTCCCCTGGTGGAGCCGCTGCGCTATCGTCGCCGAGGCGCTCCAGCAAGCCCAACATCTGCCCGACAAAAGCGCCTGGCAGGCATGGCTGGAAACCACCGGCGCCGGCATCGCCGAGCTGGCCTTCATCCTTCAGCAGGCCCAGGCGACAGGAACGGCGCAGTCCCCTTGTGCCGGAATCGCCAAAGCCGCCGGCTCGTTGCTGCCCCAGGCCTCCGCCTGCGGCGTGCTCCTGCCGCAGAGGGACGCGGGCGATTTCGCCTTCATCCACCCCCTCGTGCAGGATTTTTTCGCCGCCGCGGCGCTGAAATCCAGATTTGGCGCGCGCCTCTCCCCGGCGATCTTCATCCAGGACGCTCAGGCGCAAGCCGCCTGGCAAGGAGCGCTGATCCAGCTGTACGGCCTGAGCGAGGACCGCCGGGAATTGCTGCACACCTGGCTCTCCGCCGGGGATGCGAAGCAGCTGGCCCCACTGATAGCCGAATGTATGCTCAACAACGAGCCGACGGCGCATCTGCCTCTCAAAACTGTAGAATTTGTGCGGCTGACACAATCTCGATCCAGCGCCTTTGGATTCGGCCTGGCCCTCAAGCAGCTGGGACAGCTCGAAGCCGCACGGGCCGCCTTCCGCGAAGCTCTGACGCTGAAACCTTCGTCACAGCCCAAGACCGGCCTGCAAGAGACGGCTGAGGCCGCGCCGGATTCCCTGGATCAGATCCTGCAGCAGCTGCACGCCGGCCGCATCCAGCGCGAACTGGAACAGCCCGCGCAGGCGCTCACGGAACTGCAAAGCGCGTTGACAGACGTCGAGCGGCTCTACGCCAGCATCCACTACGAGATCGGCGTCACGTTGCTCCAGGAACGACGTGAGACCGAAGCCCTCGCCGCGTTCACCGAGGCGCAGGCGCGAGATCCGGAATCCCCCCTCTATGCCTATCAGGTCGGGGTTGTGCTCAACCGCCTGGGGCGCTTTCACGAAGCGCTACAGCCCCTCAACGCCGCCCTCGAACGTGCGCCCGACATGGCGCCGGCCTATCAGGAACTCGCGCACGCCTATCAACAGCAGCGCTGGACCGGCGAGGCCCGGCGCATCCTGAGCAAAGCCCTGGAACTGGCCCCCAACGACGGCAATCTCTGCTACGAGCTGGGGACGCTGCTCTCCCAAAGCGGCGAAACCGAACAGGCGCTCACTTACCTCCAACGCGCGCTGCGGCTGCGCCCCGATTGCGCCGCCTGGCACGACACGCTGGGCCGGCTCTATCAGCAGCACGGCGCGAGCTCCGGCGAAGCGCTGCAGGAATTCGAACAAGCGGTCGCGCTCGATCCCGACACCGCCGCCTACTGGAATCATCTCGGACTGGCCTATCAACGCGCGGGAGAGCCGGCGCGCGCCCTCCCCTGTCTGCAACGCGCCGTGGCCCTGGAGCCGGAATGCGGCAGCTGGCAGAGCGCGCTCGCCGAGGCACTGCGGGAAAGCGGCCATTACGCCGAAGCGATCCCGGCCTACCAGCACGCCCTCGAACTGGGCGCGAAGACCGCCGAGCTCTGCTACGGGCTGGCGGAATGCCTCAGCCAGGAGGGACAGACTGCCGCCGCGCTGCAGAAGCTCCAGGAGGCCGTGCAACTCACGCCGGAGTTCCCGCCGGCCCACGCGCTGATCGGACAAATTCACCTGGAGCAGGGACGCCCCCAAGAGGCGCTGACGGCGTACCTGACGGCCTGCGCCCTCGATCCGACGCAGGCGCGCGCCTACTACGCGCTGGGCGTGACGTACGCGCAGCTGCAGGAGCCCACGCAGGCGCTGTCGGCGCTCCAGAAAGCGCTCGAGCTGCAACCCCAGCTCCACGGCGCCTGCGACGCCCTGGGACAGGTCCACGAAGCGTTGGGAGACGACGCGGCGGCGCTCGCCGCGTACACGCGAGCGGTCGAACTGCAACCGCAGAATGGCAGTTACGCCCTCCACGCGGGCATCGTCGCGCAGCGGCTGGGACAGCACGAGACGGCGCAAACGCTCCTGGAGCAAGCGCTGCCGCTGCTGCCTGAACATCCCGCGCTGCATTATCACCTGGGACTGGCCTACCAGCAGCAACAGGCCTGGGAAAAAGCGCTGACGGCTTTCCGCAAGAGTGTGACGCTACAGCCAGAAGTGCCGGACTATCACGCGCAGCTCGCCACGACCGCCTTCCGGCTCGGGCAGCTGGAGGAAGCGGAGCACGCCGCCCGGCAGGTCCTGGCGCAGCGGCCCGGCGACCCCGAGATCTGCCTGCTGCTGGGTCAAATCGCCGAGGCGGGCAAGCGCTACGAAGAGGCGCGGGCCTACTACCAGGAGACGCTCACCGCGCAACCGGCGAACCTCGTCGCACGCAGCCGGCTCGCGGCGATGCTCCTGGAGCTCCACCGTTACCACGAGGCCGAAGCCGCGCTGGAAGAAGGGCTGCGGCTCGCGCCAGAGATGGCGGCGCTGCATCACGGCATGGCGCGCCTGCACGCCGCCCGCGGCGCCGTCGAGCAGGCCCTCGCTGCCTTCGATCGGGCCCTCACGCTCGACCCGCAACAGCCGCGTTACCTGCTCGATAAAGCCCGCCTCCTCTACGAGCAGCAGCAGCCGCAGGCGGCCATCGTCACCCTGGAGCGCGCCCTGACGCTCGACGCCCGCTGTGGAGAAGCGCACCGGCAGTTAGGGCAGATTTACGAAGCGCTACAACAGGACGACCTGGCGCTCGCCGCTTATCGGCAGGCCGCGACCTGCGCGCCCGACGACGCCGCGCTAAAATTCGAGCACGCTCGCCTCTGTCTGAAGCTGGGAGATGTGGAAACGGCGATCGCCGAATTGCAAAAGGCGGCGGAACTGCGCCCCGACTGGGCCGAGGCCCGCTATCGGCTCGGCGAGGCCTACGCGCGGCGGCGCGACTGGGATGCAGCGCGCGAGGCCTTCGAGAACGCGATCGAGCTCGAACCCGCCAACGCGACCTATCACGCCGCCGCCGGCGCCAGCTATCGGCAGCTGGGACGGCTCAAGGCGGCCCTGAGCGCGTTCCAGACCGCTTCCCGCATAGATCCCGAAAACGTGGACTATCAGCAGCAGCTCGGCGCGCTGTACCGCGAACTGGGACGCCTCGATGAAGCGTTGGCGACGCTGCAAGCGGCGCGTGAAAGATCGCCCAAGACCGCCGGCCTGTACGTCGAACTGGGGCGTGCTTTCACCGCCAAGGGGCTGCTCCCCGAAGCGCTGCGACAATTCACGCAGGCGGCGGAACTGGAACCCAACGAGCCGACGCACTACCAGGATCTGGGGCTCCTCTTCCAGCGTCTGGGGCAGGTGGAACGGGCGCTGGACATGCTGAAGACCGCCATCACCCTGGCGCCGGAGAATGCCGCAGCGCACGCCGCGCTGGGTCAGCTCTACCACGAACGCGGGGAACACGCCCTCGCCGCCGCAGAATTCGAACAGGCAGTCACCCATGCGCCCGACGCCGCCCCCTACTGGCAACACCTGGCGCGAGCTCTCTGCCGTTTGCAGCGGTATGACGCCGCGCTCGCGGCGGCGCAAAAGGCCGTCGCGCTCGCGCCGCAGGCGGCAGAGGCTCAGGCGCAGCTGGGGGACCTCTACCTGGAACTGCAACGTCCGCAAGACGCCCTCGACGCCTTCCGTCAGGCAGCGGCCCTGGAACCCGGCAATTCCGCCTACCCCTGCAAGGCAGCGCAGAGCCTCTACGCGCTGGGACAGTATCCCGCCGCGCTCGAAGCGTTGCACGAAGCCATCCGCCGCAATCCGGGGGACGCCGAAGCCTATCACTGGCTGGGCGTCGTCTCCGCGCAGCAGGGGGACGTCGAAAAGGCGCTGGCGGCTTACGAGACGGCCATCCGCCTGGAGCCGGAAGCCGCCGCGTCCTATCGGCAGCTGGGCCTGTTACACTGGCAACGCGGCGAAGACGCTCAGGCCCGCGACGCCCTGGAGCGCGCGCTCACGCTCGATCCCTACGACGCGGAGGCGCAGTACATCCTGGGGCAACTGCACGAGGAATGCGGTGAGATTGAAGCAGCGCGCGAGCGCTACTATCAGGCGAGCGCCTTGCAGCCCACCGTTCTCCCCTACCGGCGCGCCTACGGGATCGCCCTGCGCCAGACCCGGCGCAACGAGGAAGCCATGCAAGTCTTCGCGGCCATCCTGGCCCAGGATGACGCCGATGCGGAGTCGCACTGGCAGATGGGGGCGCTGCTCGAGCATCAGGGCGCTATGGAGAAGGCCTGGCGTGCTTTTGCCATGGCAGCGGCACTCAAGCCGGAGGAGTCCCGCTATCAACTGAGCGCCGCCGGCTCCCTCGCCAGATTCGGGCGCTATGCGCTGGCGCTGCGGGACGCCGGCATCCCCACCGCCCACCCCAGCGCCACCGAAGTGAGCGCCGCCATCCAAAACCTGCAGCAGCTGCTGAAACATGATCCAGGCAACGCCGCGCTTCACGCCATGCTGGGTGAGATTCTCTCCCTCAACGGCAGTCAGGCCGCAGCCATCGAGCACCTGCAGCGAGCGGTCGAGGCCGCGCCGCACAACGCGGCCTACCATCGCCAGCTGGGACGGGCATTCCGTCTTAAGGAAGAAGGGTCATCCAGTCTCCGGGAGCTGCGCCTCGCCGAGACGTTGGCACCGGATGACGCCGAGACGCACTACGAGCTGGCGTTGACCTATCAGGCGTTGCAGCAGCCAGAACAGGCGGTCGTGGCGCTCTCCCGCGCCGTGGAGCTGGCCCCCACGGAAGCGCTCTATCCCTACGCGCTCGGTCAGATCCTGCAGAGGGCGGGGCAGCTGCAGGAGGCGGGGGCAGCGATGGCCAAAGCCATCAATCTCCAGGCCGGCGTCGCCGCGTGGCACAACGCGCTGGGCAAAATCCTCGAGGCGCAACGCCGTCATCACATCGCCATCGAACAGCATCTGCGCGCCGCGGCCCTGGAGCCCACCAACCCGGAGTATCTGTACAACGCCGCCCACACGTACCTCGCCATGAACAACGATAAACAAGCGGCGTCCCTCCTGGAACAGGCACTCCAACTCCGACCCGATAAGGTAGAGTGGTGGCTGGAACTGGGAGATTGCTATCAGCGACAGGCGCAGCCGCTGCAGGCGCGCGACGCCTATCGTCACGCCGCCGCGCTGACGCCGATGGAGCCGGCCTGTCTGCTCGGCCTGGGCGACGCGGCGCTGGCGCTGGGCGAATGGGAAGACGCCGAGGCGCACTATCGGCGCGCGCTGACCTTGAAGCAGGATGACGCCCAGGCCTACCGGCGTCTGGCGCAACTCCATGAGCAGCGGGCGGAATGGGAAAAGGCCATCGCGGCGTATCAGCAGGCGTTGCGGCTCGAGCCGGAGGACGCCGAGACCCATTATCGGCTCGGCCTCGCCTGTCAGAGCAACACGCAGTATCCACAAGCGCTGGAACACCTGGAGCAGGCCATCACCCTCGCCCCGCAGCTTCTCGAGGCTTACACCGCTCTCGGCGCGACCTACGAGGCGCTGGAACGCGATGACGAAGCGCTCCAGGTCTATGAGCAAGCATTGGTGATCGCGCCCGACCGCGTCGAAAATCACCTGCAGGTCGGGAGGGTGTGCCGTCGTCTCGGTCGCCTCGACGAGGCCATCGCCCATTTCCGGCGCGGGCTGGAGCTCGACCCCCGGCGCGCGCAGGCCTATCACGAGCTGGGACAGACCTGTGAGCTGCAGGGCAAGTATCATGAAGCGCTCGACGCCTATCTCGAAGCCGCGCGTCTGGAACCGGCAGCGGCGGAGTATTACTACAGCGCCGGTCTGATCTACAAGCTGCTGAAGCAGTACGGGCAATCCGCGGCCATGCTGCGAGAAGCGATCAAACTGCGGCCGGATGACGCCGCCATCTACAAACAATGGGCGGCCGTGAGCGCCGTTTCCATTTTCTGCCAACGCCAGCCCAACACATAAATAAGCCAAGAGAGCGCCGCATGTCCAACCTGAAGCCATTTCCCGCCACCGTATTTGCTCCCACCAGCGCCGAGGCCACCGCCAAAGCGCTGGTGGAGGCGCAGGTCGAGATGGAACAGCTCATCACCACGCTGCTGCTCGAGCCCCAAATGCCGTCACAGGCGGGCTGGAGCCGCTCAGGAGCCGTGTATCTCATCCTTTCCAGCCGGCAGGCCTTGCGCGAACGCTACGGCGAGGAGGGATTCCGGCTGGTGGATGACGCCCTCAAGCAGCTACAGCTGGCAGTCTCCGCGCATGTGGACCTCAACGCGCTGTTGGTCTACGTGGACGAGGCGGCCTCGCTGGCGCCCTATGGCCTGCAACCGGTAGACGCCACGCATCCCTGGAAGATCAAGGGGCTGATCGAATCCCTCGACGCCTGCCTCAAGACGCGCAAGCAGGCGCTCCGCTACCTCCTGATCGTAGGGGGAGACGCCATCATCCCCTTCCATCGGCTGCCCAACCCCATCAACGATCAGGACGCCGATGTGCCCTCCGACAATCCCTATGCCTCGCAAGACGCGAACTACTTCATCCCCGAACGGGCCATCGGACGGCTCCCCGACGGGCAAGGCGAACCGGTCACCGTGCTGCTGCAGTTGCTGGAAGAAACCATCAGCGCGCACCGGCGTAAGGCGGCGACGGACAAGGGCGCGTGGACGGCGCTGCTGCGCAATCTGCGAGGCGACAGCGAGAGGGAAGATCCGCGCGCGGGCCTGGGCTATTCGGCCAGCATCTGGCGCAAGGCCTCGCGCCAGGTGTTGCAAACCCTCGGCGACCGTCATCCCCTGCGGATCTCACCGCCGCTGACCTATCAGGAATTCAAACAGGTGCGCTATGCGCCGTTCAGCTACTTCAATCTGCACGGCATCGAGGACGGGCCGAACTGGTACGGGCAGCGCGACGCCCTCTTTCCGGCGACCTACGAGCTGTTCCCCATCGCGCTGCGCCCCGAAGACCTGCGCCCGGAGGACTACGCCGGCGCGATCGTCTTCAGCGAGGCCTGCTACGGCGCCAACATCCTGGGCAAAAACAGCGACACCTCGCTGGCGCTGAAGTTTCTCGCCGCGCGGGCCAGAGCGGTGATTGGCTCGACCAAAGTGTCTTACGGGACGGTCGCGCCGCCGCTGATCGGCGCGGACCTCCTGGCCCGCTATTTCTGGAAAGGGCTGTTGGCCCAGCTGACGATCGGCGAAGCGCTCAAATACGCCAAGGTCAGCCTGGCGCGCGAGATGCAAGAGCGGCAGGGCTATCTGGACAGCGAGGATCAGAAGACGCTGCTCAGCTTCGTGCTCTACGGCGACCCGGCGCTGCCGGGGCTCCCCGACGGCAACATCGAGCTCGTGAGCAAAGCACTCTGCCCGCCGCTCGTCTATCAACGGCAGGCGCGCGACCAGAAGAGCCTGCTTTCCGAAAGCCTGGTCGCCGCGGTCAAAGGCCGCATCGAGGCCAGCCTTCCCTATCTGGCGGAAGCGCGCGTCCAGGCCGTGCCGGTCATCCTGAGCGAGAGCGAGCCGGAAATGTCACGCGCCAAGTCGCGCGGATCGCGCCGGCCCGTCGCCAGGTGGGCCTTCACCCTGGAGAAGGATTTCCCCGTCGAGGGCGACGGCGCCCATCGGCAAGTGGTCACGGTCACCGTGGACGAACACGGCGCCATTCTCAAAGCCGTCATGTCGAAATGAAGCACGAGAATGAAGCGCGAGAATAAAGCATTAGGATGAGCCATGTTTCTCGGGGAACTCCATTGCACAGCGGACAGCCGGGGCGACCTCGTCCTGCCGGAAGAACTGCGGACGGCGCTTAGCGCCGGGCTCACACTCACGCGGGGCCTGGAGCGCTGCCTGGTGATCTACCCTGCCGGGGCCTGGCAGCAGCTGGCAGAGAAAATCCACGCGCGACTTCAACTCACGCGGGCAGGAGATCGCGCCCTGGCCCGCCTGCTGTTTTCGGGAGCCGTGAACTGCGCACCCGACGCGGAGGGCCGCATTCCCTTGCCGGACGCCCTGCGGCGCTACGCCGGCATCGAAGGCGACACCGTCATCGTGGGGGTGTACAGTCATCTGGAGCTGTGGGACGCGCGGCGGTGGGCCGAAGTGACGGCGCACATGGAGGCGCAGGCAGCCGCTGCGGCGATTGACGCGCCATATCCGCTCGTATGAACATAGGCACGTGTACACGTTCACACGTGTCCATGCAAGCGTTTCAGGGGGTGATCCAGGATGGAAACAGAACGGTTAGATAAAGCCCGTATCAAAGTAATCGGCGTAGGGGGCGCTGGCTGCAACGCGGTAGATCGCATGATCCAGATCGGCATCCCCGGCGTCTCCTTCATCGCCGCCAATACCGACGCGCAGGCGTTGCTGCAATCCGAGGCGCCTTGCAAGATTCGCCTGGGTCCGGGATTGACCCATGGCCTGGGCGCCGGCGGCGATCCCGAAATCGGACGGCGCGCGGCGCAGGAAAGCCAGCGGCTGCTCAGCGAGATCGTCCAGGACGCCGAGATGATCTTCATCACCGGGGGGATGGGTGGGGGGACCGGCACCGGCGCGGCCCCCGTGATCGCCCATCTGGCGCGGGAAGCCCATGCGCTGGTCATCGGCATCGTCACCAAGCCCTTCCTGTTCGAAGGGCCGCGCCGCCTCGCCGCCGCGCAGGAAGGGATCGCCCAGCTTCAAGAAGAAGTGGACGCGCTGATCGTCGTCGCCAACGACCGGCTCCTGGAAGTGGTGAACCATCGCCTCCCGCTGGGGATTGCCTTTCGCGTGGCGGATGAGGTTTTGCGGCAGGGGGTGCAAGGCGTCACCGAGCTGGTCACCCATCCCGGCCTGATCAACCTCGACTTCGCCGATGTCAAATCCGTGATCAGCAATGCCGGGCGGACGTTGATGTCCATCGGGCACGCCGAGGGCAAAGACAAGGCGCTCGAGGCGGCCCGCATCGTCCTCGAAAACCCGCTCATGGACATCGAGACGGTGCAGGAAGCCGAAGGGCTGCTGGTGAACTTCAGCGGCGGCGAGGATCTCACGCTGGCTGAGGTGAGCGAGGCGATGGACATCCTCGCGCAGACGGCAAAACCCGACGCTCCCATCTTTTTCGGGGTGACCCTTGACCCCGAACTGCGAGGGCGCGTACAGATCACGCTCATCGCCACGGGGTTGAGGGAGCCGAGCGCTTCCCCGGTCTCCCGTCACGCCGCAGTGACGTCCGCCCGGCGACACACGCTGGCGGAGCTGCTGGGGGACTTCCATTTCGCGGAGCCCGTCGCAGCGCCAGCGTCGCTTCGATCGGAGGCGCTGCGCGTTGGCTGAGCTCGATCCCCGTCACCTCGCGGCGGTCAAACGGCAGGTCTGGGCGCAGTTTCCCGAGCTGCAGGGCGCAGAACCGGAGGTCGCCTCGCGGTCGGCGCCGGGAGCTGCGGG
>JAGPHL010000013.1:9307-12604 GCA_018055515.1 Anaerolineae bacterium | reverse complement strand
GCTGAGGAGCAAAACCATGACGCAGATTGCCGCGCCTCATTTGCAACGGACTTACCACGCAGTCGGTCCGGTCGCACGACCGGCCGGCGCGGCGGCCCAAATCCCGGTCATTCCCCCCAAACTGGGTCTGGAGGTGCTGGAGGCCACTTCCGATCTGCCGAAGCTCCTCGCCGCCCGCCCCACGCTCCTCAAATTCTCCGCCGCCTGGGAGGCCGCCAGAAATGTCCCCGCCGGGACGCTGGTGATCGGCCTGGCCCCCCACCTGGGGCCCGACCCGCAGTCGCAACGCCGCCTGGGACTCAGTCCGAAGCAGGCCGCCGTGCAATTTGTCACAGCGCAGCGCCCGCTCTATCAGGCGCATCCCTACATTCCCTATTGGGAAGGTCCCGCCGAGACAGTCTGGAGCTCCGCCGACGCCATGCGCTGGTATGCGGAATTCGAGATCGCCCGCATGGCCCTGATGCAGACGTTGGGATTCAAGTGCGTCATCGGCAACTTCGCGGCGGGGACGCCGGCGCTGCCCTTGTGGGGCGCTTTCCTGCCCGCCATCGCAGCCGGCATGCGCCAGGCGGCACTGCTGGGGGTGCGCGAGTATTGCTGGCCCCAGAATTGGCAACTGACCGGCAAATATCAGATGGCACCGGACACAGAGGGAACCGAGGGCTGGAGCACGCTGCGCTATCGGCAGGCCTATCAGCAATACCTGCTCCCCAACGGGCTGCAGCTGCCCCTCGTCATCACCGCCTCCAGCCTCGACCCGGGGAACGACGCCGTCCTGCCCCTCCTGCTCACGGAAGACCCGCCGACCGGGGAATACGATCCCACGGCTTTTTTCGCCCGGCAACTGGCCTGGTATGAGACCGAATTGAACGCCGACGCCTACGTCGTCGGGATGGTGTTCTCGGGCAGGAGACGCTCCCGCGCGCACCCCGCAGGCAAGGAGCTCACGAGCGACACGCCGGCGGACGCCCCCTCGTCGCCGCGCGTTGAGCCCCATGCCGACGCGGGCACAGAGCCTCAGCCCGACTACGTGCCGCCGCGGATCCCCTACCGCCGCACCTACGTCCTGCTGCCACAGCTCGCCGACACCGTCGCGTGCGCCGAGTGGCGGATGGCGGCCGCGATCGGCGCGACGATGAACCTGCGCACCGTGGGGCATTCCGCCGATGACGCCGGCGTCGGCCCCGAAGAACGGGAGATCATCGCCGTGAACCCCCAGGCCTGGAGCGACGATCTGGAAGCGTGGTATGAGCAGCACTATCCCGGCGTCACCTTTCGCGCCATCGAGACGTCCAGCCCGTGGGAAATGGGCGTGAGGCTCATGCCGCCCCTCGAAGACGACATCGCCCTGGCGCAGACCGATCCGCGCTGGGCCGATTACAACTTCGGCGAATCGCCGCTGGATTCCGAGACCATCGGGCAATACGGCTGCTTCCTCACCGGCCTGGCGATCATCCTCCGCAAGCACCTGCAGCGAGACGTCACCCCGCCCCTCCTCGACAAGCTCCTCGTCGCCGCCCGCGCCGCCTACGTTCAGGACAATCTCCTGATGTGGCAGCAAACGATCCCGCTGTTCCCCTGCTTCGACCAGAGCATCAAGGACGATGTCCAACGCACGGCGAGCCAGCTCGCAGATTTGCTCCGGGAAGGCTGGGAGATCATCCTGCGGCGGGCCGACGGCGCGCACTTCGTTTATCTGGAAAAAGTGGAGGGCGAGACCCTGCACATCATTGACACCTGGGACGGTCGCCGCAAGAAGAAGACCGCCGCAGATTTCCGGGGCCTTCGAGCCGCCCGCCTGCGCCAGGGGCCGCCGCCCCAGCTGACCTTCCCGGAGCGCGCGGACCTCAGCAGCGTGCCGCCCCGCAGCCCCTATCACCGCACCTACGTGCTGCTCCCGCAGGCGCAGAATCCCGTGGAGCAGGTCGCCTGGCGCATCGCCGCCGCCATCGGCGCCACCGACCGGCGTTACACGGTGGGGCATTCCGCGGATGACGCAGGAGTCGGCCCGCAAGAGCGGGAGATCCTCGCCGTCAATCCGGAAACGTGGGGCAGCGATCTGCAGGCCTGGTACGATCAACATTACCCCAACGCGCAATATCGCGCGATCGAGACCGACAGCCCCTGGGAGATGGCAGTGCACCTCATGCCGCCCCTGGAGGGCGACATCGCCCTGGCGCAAAAGGATCCCCGCTGGGCCGCGTATGATTTCGGCGCAGAGCCGGACCCGCCCTCCAGCCAGGAAACCATCGGACGCTACGGCTGCTTCCTCACCGGCTTTGCCATCATCCTGCGCAAGATTTACGGGCGGGAGGTGACGCCGCCGCTGCTCGACAAGCTGCTCGTCGCGGCGGGGACAGGCTACGTGAACGATAACTTCATGGCGTGGGAGACCGCCGTGCCGCTCTTCCCGGCCTTCGATGGGCAGTTGAAAGACGCCCTCGGCCGTTCAGCGCGCGAGTTGCAGCGCCTGCTGGAAGACGGTTGGGAAATCATCCTGCGGCGGGCAGACGGGGGACATTTCGTCTATCTGGAGCGCGTCGAGGACGACACGCTGCACATCATTGACACGTGGGACGGCAAACGCAAAATGCACGCGGCGAGCGCTTACCGTGGCGTCCGCGCGGCGCACGTCAGAGCGCACCGCTGAGCCCTCGTGAGGCCCCCGGTTTTTCACTGCGGCAGGGTGCGGAAGCGCTGCGCGATCTCCTCGTCGAGCCCCTCCCGCATACACGCCAGCGGCACCCGTTCGATGATGGGACGCAGAAAGCCCTGCACCAGCAATTGCTCCGCGTCGGGGCGGGCAATGCCGCGCGCTTGTAAATAGAAGAGCTGTTCCTCGTCCAGCCGCGAGACCGTGGCCCCGTGACTGCACTGCACGTCGTTGGCCGCGATCTCCAGCCCCGGGATGGCGTGCGCCCGCCCTTCCCCCAAGAGCAGGTTGTGGTTGGCCTGATACCCCTGTGTCCCCTGCGCGCCCGGCTCCACCCGGATCATGCCGTAGAAGACCGTCTTCGCCTGATCGCGCAACACATTGCGGAACAGCAAATCGCTGAAGGTGTGAGGCGCGCCGTGCAGCTGATACGTGCTCTGATCAACCAACTGCTCGCCCATGGCGAAGGTGAAGCCCTGCATCAAGCCGCGCGCGCCAGGAGCCAGCAAATCGGTGCGCAGGAAATCCTTCGTCATCGAGCCGCCCAGGGCGATGTTCACCCACAGCAGATTGGCGTCCCGCGCCACGCGCGCGTTCTGCACGCTGACGCTGTAACGCTGCTCGCCCCAGTGTTGGAGGCTCAC
>JAGPHL010000013.1:0-9207 GCA_018055515.1 Anaerolineae bacterium | reverse complement strand
CCGTTGACGATCATCGCCGAGGCTTCCTTCTCGCTCAGGCCCCGGCTCATCAGGTAGAAGAGCTGATCCTCGCTGATCTTGCTCACCGTCGCCTCGTGCTCAATCTGCGCCTCGTCCTCGCTCACGTCAATGTAGGGGTAGGTGTCGGAGCGGGATTCGGGGTCGAGCAGCAGCGCATCACAGGTGACCTTCGACTGCGCGCCGATCGCGCCGGGGACCACGCGCACCAATCCCCGGAAGCCGGAGCGTCCCAGGCCCTTGCTGATGGACTTGGAGGTGATGAGGGACGTGGTGTGCGGCGCCAGATGAATCGCCTTCGCGCCGGCGTCGTAGTGCTGGCCGTCACCGGCGAAAGCGATGGAGAGCACCTCACCCCGCGCGCGCGGCCCGCGCAACACCACGGCCGGGTACTTCATCGTGATACCACTGCCCAAATTCCCGTCCACCCAGGTCATCGAGCCATCCTCTTCTACCACGGCGCGTTGCGTGACGAGGTTGTAGACGTTGCGCGACCAGTTTTGAATGGTGGTGTACCGCGCGTGCGCGCCTTTCTTCACAAAGATCTCGATCACGCCGGTGTGCAAGGCCCAGGTGCTGTATTGAGGTGCTGTGCAACCCTCAATATAATGTACATTGCTGCCATTATCAGCAATTATGATTGTGCGCTCGAATTGCCCCAGGTTCTGCGCGTTGATGCGAAAATATGCCTGCAAAGGGATTTCCACATTCACCCCCTGCGGCACATAGACGAAGCTCCCTCCCGACCAGAAGGCGCTGTTCAACGCCGCAAACTTGTTATCGCCGATGGGCACGACGGTGCTGATGTGCTCGCGCACCAGGTCCGGATACTCGCGGACGGCGGTGTCCATGTCCACAAAGATGATGCCGTGCTGCTCCCACTCCGCCTTGAGCGAGCTGTACACGGCCTCCGAATCCATCTGCGTCTCCACGCCGGCCAGGTAACGGCGCTCCGCCTCGGGAATGCCCAACCGCTCGAAGGTGTCCTTGATGGCGCCGGGAACTTCCTCCCAGGTGCGCGCTTTGCGCTCGGTGGACCGCATGAAGTAATAGAATTCCTCGAAATTCAGGAGCCCCAGGTCTGCCCCCCACGTCGGCATGGGCAGCTTCATGAAAGTGTCCAGCGCTTTGAGGCGAAAATCCAACATCCATTGAGGCTCGCCCTTGACCGCCGAGATTTCGCGCACGATGTCCTCGCCTAGCCCGCGCCGGGTCTGATAGGCGTAATCAATCTCAGTGGTAAAATCCCCCTGAGCTTGATCCTTGAGCTGCCGCAGATCGTCGTACTCGTTCGCCATCGCTCAAACCCCAAATTCAGCCTGAACCCAATCGTAGCCCTCGGCTTCCAGCTTCTCCACCAGCTCGGGACCGGCCGAGTGCACGACCCGCCCGTCGTAGAAAATGTGGACGAACTGCGGATGAATGTAATTGAGGAGGCGCTGATAATGCGTGATGACCAGCAAGCCCATCCCCAGCTCTGCTTGCAGACGATTGACGCCTTCGGAGACGATGCGCAGCGCGTCAATGTCCAGGCCAGAATCCGTCTCATCCAGAACGGCGATGCGAGGCTTGAGCAACGCCATCTGCAGGATCTCCGCACGCTTCTTCTCGCCGCCGGAGAAGCCCTCGTTGAGATAGCGGTTGAGGAACGCCGGATCCATCTTGAGCCGGGCGAGCTCGGCGGTCACTTCCTGCCGGAACTCGCGCGCCGGAATCAAATGCGCCTGGAAGCGTTGATCCCCGCTGCGCCGCGCGGCGTCGCCGTACCCCCGCATCGCGCTGGTCGCCGCACGCAGAAAGGTGTAGAGAGTGACGCCAGGCACGGACACGGGATACTGCAGCGCCAGGAACAGGCCACGTCGGGCCCGCGCGTCAGGGGATAACGGCAGCAGGCTCTCGCCGTCGAGCAGAATGTCGCCGCCGATGACCTCGTATTTGGGATGCCCCATCAACGTGTACGACAGCGTGCTTTTGCCAGACCCGTTTGGCCCCATCAAGGCGTGCGTCTCGCCAGGGCCGACCGTCAACGTCACCCCCTTGAGGATTTCCTTGCCTTCGACGCGCACGCGCAAATCCCGAATTTCTAACGTCTTTGCCAACGCCTGCTCCATCCACACCTCCGTCGTCGTCACTGCCTCACGGACGAAATCAGTATAGCCGAAGGCCCCTTTTTGTCAAGAATCTTCTTTTTTATTACGCAAACTGGCGGCGGGAAACACTCCGCCGCCAGTTTGAGATCCGTTAGACGCAAGAGCGCCGGGACGTTTAGCCTCCCAGCAGACCGGGCAGCGCCCCAGTAGCCAGCGCGCCAATGCCCAGAACTGAGCTGAGCACCCAGTTGAGGATGAAAATCAGCAGCCAGCCCAGTCCTACCGTCAACAAGGTCTTGCCGGTATCCAGATCCAGCCCCTCACGGATGGCGAAGAAACTGGCGATCAGCGACCAGATGGCGCCAATGATGCCGCCCACACACGGGATGATGCTCAGCAGTTGCGGCGCGTAGGCAAAGCCGATCACCCGCAACATCTCCTGCAAGGTCGCCTCGCCCCCGAAGAGTTTGGTGCCGATCAAGAAGGTCGCCGCAGACCACACCACCCAGCCGACGAAGGCCCAAACCAGGGGAAAGAAAATATTCCCGAGAAGATTGCCGCCGCCCTCGCTACTTATGAGGTAGGTGATGAGCCCGCCAATAGCACTGAGCCCGGCTACCAGCGCCACAATGATCGCAGCCTGGGAGGTAGCGCTCGCATCCTGCTCGATTTCCTTAAACACCTGCTTGTCCAGTTTGAAAACACCAAGAATGCGCTGAAACATGAGTCTGGCTCCTTTCCTGAGAATATGTTGCCGAAACACTTCTATTATAACCTCAATTCCGACTTGGGAGCAACTGAAAATAACAGCAAATAACAGCCGATTGCACGTCCACACGCGCGCGGCCCTGGACTCTCACGTCAGTTAGGCTATAATGAGGGCATCTCCGCTGAGGGTTGGAGCCAGACCATGCCAGAGTTTGTACACCTGCACACACACACAGAATACTCCCTGCTCGACGGACTGAGCAGCCCCAAGGCCCTGGCCGAACGCGCTGCCGGGCTGGGTATGAACGCGCTGGCTATCACCGATCACGGCGTGATGTATGGCGTGGTGGATTTCTACAAGGCGTGCAAAGCCGTCGGCATCAAACCCCTCATCGGCATGGAAGCCTACGTCGCGCCGGAGTCCCGTTTCAGTCACGACCGCGCTGACGGCAAGGCCTATCACCTCATCCTCCTGGCGCAGAATCAACAGGGATATCGCAACTTGCTCGCGCTGGCCAGTCTGGCGCAGCTGGAAGGCTTCTATTACAAGCCGCGCGTGGATAGAGAAGCGCTGGCGCAATACAGTGAGGGGCTGATCGCGCTGAGCGCTTGCCTGCAGGGCGAGATTCCACGGTTGCTGCTCGAAGGCCAGGAAGAACAGGCCCGCGAGGCGGCGCGCTGGTATCAAGAGCATTTCCCCGGACGCTTCTACCTGGAACTCCAGAGTCACGCCATCCCGGAGCAAGAACGCGCCAATGCTCAACTCATCGCCCTGGCCCGAGAACGGGGACTGCCCCTCGTGGCCACCAACGACATCCACTACGCGCGCGAGGATCAATACGAGGCGCACGATGTGTTGCTCTGCATCGGCACCGGCAAGCTGGTCGCCGAGGCCAACCGGATGCGCATGAGCGACAATTCCTATTTCATGCGTTCGCCGCAGGAGATGGCGCAGCTTTACGCGCACGTCCCCGAAGCCCTGGAAAACACGGTGCGCATCGCGGAGCAATGCAACGTCGAGATCGCCTTCGCCCCGCCCTATCACCTGCCGCAGTTCCCGGTCCCCGAAACCTACGCCGACCCGGCGGCCTATCTGCGTCACCTGTGCGATCAAGGCATGAAGCGCCGCTACGGCCAGGACGCCACCCGCCCAGAATACCGGCAACGGCTGGAATATGAGCTGGACATCATCCACCGCATGGGGTTCGACGATTACTTCCTCATCGTCTGGGACCTGTGCCGGGCCGCCGAGCGCCGCGACATCTGGTGGAACGTGCGCGGGTCGGGCGCGGGGTCCGTCGTCGCCTACACCCTGGAGATCACCAACGTCGAGCCGTTCAAGAACCGGCTCTTCTTCGAGCGCTTTCTCAACCCCGACCGCATCTCCATGCCCGATATTGACCTCGACTTTCCCGACGACCGCCGCGACGAACTGATCACCTATGCGGCGGAACGCTACGGCGCCGATAAGGTCTGCGGGATCATCACTTTTGGGACATTGGGAGCGCGGGCCGCCATCCGCGACGTGGGGCGCGCTCAAGGCATCCCCCTCAATGAGGTGGACCGGGTCGCGCGACTTGTGCCCAACATCCCTGGCAAACCCGTCTCGATCGCCGAAGCATTGGAGACGCTCCCCGAATTGAAAGAGATCTACGACACGACGCCCTACCTGCACAAACTGCTCGACACCGCGCAGCAACTGGAAGGCGTCGCCCGCCATGCCAGCACACACGCCGCCGGCGTCATCGTCTCGGACCGTCCGCTCACCGACTACCTGCCGCTGAACCGCCCCACCAAGAGCGACGGCGAAACCTACGCCCTCGACCGGGTCTCCCAATGGGCGATGGACGTCGTGGAGGCCCTGGGAATGCTCAAAGTGGATTTCCTCGGCTTGCGAACGCTCACGCACATGCGCAAGACCTGCGAACTCATCGAGCAAGAGCATGGCCGCAAACTCGACCTGAACACCATCCCCTACGAGCGCGTTCCCGACGACCCCGCCAAAGACGCCGACGTCAAAGCGCTCTACGATCTGCTCGCCAGCGGGGAAACCACCGGCGTCTTCCAGGTAGAAGGCGCCGGAATGCGCCGCACGCTGCAGGAAATGCGTCCGTTCCAGTTCCAGCACATCATCGCCGCCATCGCGCTCTATCGTCCCGGACCGATGGAAAATATCCCCACCTACATCAAGCGCCTGCACGGCGAGGAACCGATCACCTACCGCCATCCCATCCTGGAAAACATCCTCGACGATACCTTCTCCGTGCTGATTTACCAGGAACAGATCATGCAGATCGCGGTGGAAATGGCAGGATACCAGCCGGGACAGGCCGACGAAATCCGTAAAGCCGTCGCGAAGAAGAAAAAAGACCTGATGGAAAAACATCAGCGGATGTTCCGCGAGGGCGCGCAAGCGCGCGGCATTCCGGCGGAGATCGCCGATGCGGTGTGGGGCGACATCGAATTCTTCGCGCGCTACGGCTTCAACCGCGCGCACGCCACCGATTATGCCGTCATCACCGCGCAGACGGCCTACCTCAAGGCGCATTATCCGCTGGAATTCATGACGGCGCTGATGACGACCGAGCGCAACAACGTGGAGAAGCTCGGCTTCCTCATCGCCGACGCCCGCCGCACGGGATTGCCCGTGTTGGGGCCGAGCCTCAACCATTCGGACGTGGAATTCACCATCGCGCATCTGCCCGATGGGCAGCGCGCCATCCGCATCGGCCTGAGCGCCATCAAGAATGTCGGCGAGGAAGCCGTGCGTCTGATCGTGGAGAACCGCAAGAGCCAGGGCCCCTTCACGTCGCTGGACGACTTCGCCCATCGCGTAGACCTGCGCAAGGTCAACCGCCGCGCCCTCGAATGCCTCATGCAAGCCGGCGCGCTGGACGAATTCGGTCCGCGTCCCGCCCTGCTCGCCCTCCTCGACACTTTGCTCACTGTCAGCACCCGCACCCACGCGGCGCAAGACGTGGGGCAGTTCTCCTTGTTCGATAATTTCAGCGAGATGGGCCACACCATCGCCCTTCCCACACAGTACCCTCCCATCTCCTCGCGCCAGATCCTGGAATGGGAAAAGGAACTGCTCGGCGTGTACCTTTCCGAACATCCTCTGGCGCAGCAGGAGCGCGAGTTGCTCGCGCTGAGCCTCACGAACACCACGCTGGAGCGTCTGAGCTCCGAACCCACCGGGCAACAGCTCACCGCCCTGGGCATGGTGCAGCGGATTCGGCGCATCACCACCAAGAAGGGCGACATGATGGCTTTTGTCACCCTCGAAGGACCCGGCGGCGCCGCCGAGGTCGTCGTCTTCCCGCGCACCTACGAGCGCTGCCGCGAATTGCTCACCGAGGGGCGTGTGCTCGTCGTCAGCGGCAAACTCGACGCGCGGTCGGAGCGGGAAGACCATCCCCTGTTGGCCGATTGGTTCAAAGCGCCGCAGGAGTTGCTGCGGCCGGCGGAATCAACGCCGCCGCCAGAAGAAGATCCCTTCGTGAGGGAGGCGCCGCCAGTATATGCACCGGCGTCCCCGCTCACTCGCCCCGCCCCGGCGGAGAGCCCGGCGCGCGTCAACGCCGTGACCCTCGAGCCGCCCCCCGAAGAACCGCCGGCAGCGCCGGCGACGCTCTGCGTTACCCTGCAACGCACCGCCAATCCCGAGGCGGATTACGAGCGGCTACGACGGCTCTATCAGGTCATGCAGGCGCAAGAGGGCGAAGATCATTTCATCATCTACCTGCAGAACGGCGAAGCGCGAGGGCCCAAGCGCGTGCAGTTGACCTTCCCCAATGATCGCACCCGCATCACGCCGACGCTGCGACAGCAGCTCGAAGGCCTGGTTGGCCCCGGCAACATCCGCGTAGTGCTGACGAGCGCCGCGGAGTGACCTTGACCCTCAAGCGCGAGCAGTTGCCGAAAATTCGGAAGGTGGTATAATTTCTCTTACGGGCGGTTAGCTCAGTTGGTTAGAGCGCCGCGTTGACATCGCGGAGGTCAGAGGTTCAAGTCCTCTATCGCCCACAGACCGGGTCGCAGCAGCGGCCCGGTTTTGCGTCCCCTGACTTGACAAAGCCGCACAAAGATTCACAATGCCCCTCTGCAGGGTGGCCCCGCCGCCCCACAAAGGATGGGTCTCTGCCCATCTGTTTCAGGAGCAAGATGACACATGAAACTACGGACTCGCCTCCAACGCTGCTGGGGCGCGCTTTTACTGCTCACCCTCCTCGCTGCCTGCACACCGCTGCCGACGCCGGGATCAACGCCCACACCGACACGCACGCCACGTCCCACCGCCACTCCCACGCCCGCGCCGACACCCACGCCCTCCCCAACACCGACGCCGGTTTACCCCGTCCTCGTGGGCTGTAGGCCCGACGTCCCCGCGCCGGCCTGCGCCCGCCTCAAAGCGCGGGTAGAAGCCACCGCCGCTTATTTCGCCTGGAGCGAGACGCCCGAAGCGGCTCAGGTGCAGCTCCGCGTCGGCGCCGACCCCACCGCGTATTTGCAAGGGCTGTGGACTTTTGCCGTCGCCGTCCCCTTCTTCACCGTGGACGATGACATCACCCTCGCCGATCTGCGCGCCACGTGGAGTGGGACGCCTGCTGAGACGTGGGTGACACGTCCCCTGCTGCTCACAGAAGACACGGCGCGTGCGCTGCGGGGGCTGTTGGGCGAGCCGGCCGCCAATGCCTACACGCTCGTCGCGGCGGAGCAACTCCTCGCCGAAGCCGAAGCGCGTCGCGGGTGGACGATCCTGCCCTTCGACGAACTCACGCCGCACTGGAAAGTCCTGCGCGTGGACGGGATCTCGCTCCTCGAAAAGACGCCCGCCATCGCCAATTACCCCCTGACCATGCCGCTGGCGCTGGACAGCCCCTCTCGCCCGGAGACGCTGCCGTTGTTGGACTTGCCGGCCAGTTTTCTCCTCAATCGTGACGAGGCAGCGCTGACTATCCTGGCCATGACCGGCGTCACGGCCATCACCCGGGCGACGGCGCAGCTGATGGAAAACAAGGGGATCACCTATCCGGCGCTGGACATCAAACCGTGGTTTGTGGACGCGGACTTCGTTCACGTCAGCAATGAAGTCTCCTTCAAACCCGATTGTCCCGTCGAGGGCAGCGGCAGCATGTCCTTCTGTTCCGACGACCGCTACATCGCGCTGCTGGAAGAGATCAACACGAACATCGTAGAGCTCACCGGCAATCACCTCGCCGACAAAGGCTCCGACTGGATCCTGCACACGCTGGAACTCTTCCGTGAGCGCGGCTGGCAATGGTTCGGCGGCGGTGAAAATCTGGCCGACGCCACCCGGCCCCTTAAAATCGAGGCGGGGCCTAACCGGTTGGCCTTTTTGGGATGCAACCCCATTGGCCCCGACTATGATCTGGCCACCGAAGACCGTCCCGGCGCCGCGCCCTGCGACGACGAACGCATGTTGGAAGAAGTGCGCGCCCTCCGTGCGGAAGGCTATCTGCCTATCGTCACCTTCCAATATCAGGAGACCTATGAATACTTCCCGACGCGCAATCAGATATATGAATTTCGGCGTTTTGCCGAGGCCGGCGCCATCATCGTCCAGGGCAGTCAAGCGCATCAGGCGCAGACCTTCGAATTTGACGGCGACAGTTTCATCCATTACGGGCCGGGGAATTTCTTCTTCGATCAGATGTGGAGTCTGGGGACGCGACAGATGTTCATCGTGCGGTACACGTTCTACGCCGGGAGCCTGCACAGCATTGACTTGCGCACGGCCTTGCTGGAAGAATACGGCCGTCCCCGCCCTATGACCACAGAAGAGCGCCGCAGCTTCCTTGAAATGATGTTCGACCTCAGCCAACAGCTCCAATGAAATCGGGCAGTAACGCAAAGAAGGCGGGTTTCCTTACGGGGAAACCCGCCTTTTGATGTGTTCGGGTATGTCTACGCTAACAACGCCTGGACATTAGCCCAGAGGGGCAGTCACACCGCGCTAGCATTATTGCAGCGCGTTAATCTGCTTCATCAGCCGAGACTTGAGCCGCGCAGCTTTGTTCTTATGAATGATCTTTTTCTTGGCGGCCTTGTCCAACTCCCGCGCCGCGCGCGGCATGAGCGCCTGCGCCTGCTCAACATCACCCGCAGCAATCGCATTTCGCACCGACTTGACGGCGCCGCGCATCTCTCCCTTGACATGGCGATTCCGCAGCCATTTGCGGTAAGAACTGCGAATTGCCTTCTTTGCTGATTGAGTGTTTGCCACTTGCTCCTCCAAAAACTCAATGAATCTATCCCATCACGGGGAAGCAGTATACTTGATTTTCGAATTTTGTCCAGTTCGATGTTGCTTGTGTTGAAGTCGCCTTCGCCGTGTGTCATCGCCATACATTGAATGTCTTCATAGCTT
>JAGPHL010000176.1 GCA_018055515.1 Anaerolineae bacterium | reverse complement strand
CTCCATTTTACAGTTGGAGGCAAAGATGCAAGACCCCGCCGAATTGTTTTGTCCCAATTTAGATTGTCCCTCCCGCGGCCAAGTCGGGAAAGGCAACATCAGCATTCATAGCCAGAGAGAGCAGCGCTATCTATGCAATGTTTGTCAGCACACCTTCAGCACCACGAAGGGACGTTGTTCTATCGGCTGCGGACCGAGCCGCAGATCGTAATTTGGGTTTTGGTGCTGTTGGCACATGGCTGTCCCTTGCCAGCGCTCGTCGCCGCTTTTGAACTGGATCCCCGCACGGTGCGGGAGTGGCAAAAACGCGCCGGGCAGCATTGTGAAGCCGTGCACCAACATTTGGTCGGCAGTCAGCCCCTGGATCTGCAACAAGTCCAGGCTGACGAGATCAAAGTCAACGCTCCCCCCGCGATCGCCGCCGGGTTAACGGATCACATTTGAACGCCTGCGAAGGTAACTTTCAAGGTCCCGCCGCCGTGCTGAACCCCCCAAAAACGACACGGACGGCCCTCTAAGGCGACGCTGGCCCTCGTCGCCAAGGGGTGTGCTTGACTACGGTTAAGTGCACCTTTACCTGGAGGTGTGAACCCCTGCAACGGCAGGATTATCGGTAGTTGGTAAGGCGCCGCTGCCGGAGATGCGGGGAAGAATCCTTTGGGCTGGAGCTATGGCGCTGGCAACACCATCCATAGTTGAAACACTTACATAATTATTCTAACATGAAAAAAATGAATTGTCAAGATCTTTCGACCGATTTGGGGCGAAATTCCCGGAAATCCCCCGACGGCGCCCCTTGACAACCGCCCGCACTCGTAGTAGAGTTGACTGCAACGACAACATCAGCGCCCGGCAGGGCAGTTGTCACTCATCACGAGAGGCGGAGGGATCGGCCCGCTGAAGCCTCGGCAACCCGGCGCAGGGGCGTGACGGGGTGCCAAATCCGGCAGAGACCCATGCTGGGGGCTCTGAAAGATGAGGGGGGACACCAGGAGAATACTCATCGCTGGATCGCCTCTCTTGCGGAGAGGCGTTTTTGTTGCCAGCGCTGATGACATGTGGGCCTGAACATGTGAGCTGTGAGCCGTAAGCGGAGACTGAGGAGGAGATTGGACGCAGATTCACGCAGATGAGAATGACGGCCTGGGAGCAATCTGAAATTTGCGTTATATTTGCCATGCAAGTGATTTTTTCGTTGATTCGCTTTTTCGTTGATTCGCTTTCTCACTGATTCGCTGACTGCTGACTCGCTGACCTCTATTTTCCGAGGAGATTTGATGACAGCATCCTATGACACACAGACTGTGGGCTATCCCCGCATCGGCAAAAACCGCGAGCTCAAACGCGCGCTCGAGGCCTTTTGGAAGCGTGAAACGGACGCCGACACACTGCTGGCGACGTTCCAACAGGTGGAGGAGGACGGCTGGCGGACGCAGCGCGACGCCGGGATGGATCACATCGGCGTGGGCGACGCCACGCTCTACGATCACGTCCTCGATTGGAGCGTGCGCTTGGGGCTGATTCCGGCGCGGTTTGCCGCGCTGCAGGGGCTGGACCGCTATTTCGCCATGGCCCGCGGCGTGGAAGGCATCCCCGCCCTGGAAATGACCAAATGGTTCGACACCAACTATCACTACCTCGTGCCCGAAATTACGGCAGACGTGCCGCCGACTGCCCATTTTGCGGAGTTCCTGGCGCGGATACAGCGCGCGCAGGCCCTCCTCGGCGAGCGCGCCGTGCCTATCGTCCTCGGACCGGTGACGATGCTGCGCCTGGCGCATCTCGAGATCCCCTTCGAGACGGCCCTGGCGCAATGGCTGCCCCTCTACGTGAAGTTGCTCGCCTCCCTCAAGGCGCTGGGGGTCCGTGAAGTGCAGCTGCACGAGCCGGCGTTGATCCTGCCCGATGTGGCGGACTTCCGGCCCCAGATCGAGGCGGCTGCCGTCGCGTTGGCGGCCGTGGGCCTGCCCCTCAACCTCGTCATTCCCTTCGACGATGTGGGCGACGCCTTCCCCTGGATTGCCGCGCTGCCGGTCGCCGGACTCACGCTCGATTTCACCCGCGGCGAGACGGCCGCGCTGCTGGAACGTTACGGCTGGCCCGCCGACAAATTCCTCGCCGCCGGTGTGGTGGATGGCCGAAGCGTCTGGCGGGTGCGCGGCGCCGACGTCCTCCCCCTGCTGCGGGAGCTCGCCGAACGCGCGCCCCTGCGCCTGAGTGCCTCGTGCTCGCTACAATTTGTGCCCTATTCCGCCGCGCGGGAAACGGCATTGCCCGCCCCCCTGCATGGCGTGCTCGCCTTCGCCGAGGAGAAGCTGCACGAACTCGTGGCGCTCCGCGAGACGATCACCGCCTCTCGCCCCTGGGATGACAGCCCCTGGGAACGCTTCCGCGCGTTTGCACCGGCGGAGGTTGCCTTGCAGCAGCGGTTGGCCTCCCTCACGGCGGCCGATTTTTCCCGCGCCGAGCCCTATGCCGCACGGCGTCCGCAGCAGCTCGCGCTGCCGCCTTTCCCTCTCACCACGATCGGCTCCTTTCCGCAGACGGCTGAGGTGCGGCAGCTGCGCGCGCGCTTCAAACGCGGCGAGCTGAGCGAGGCGGCCTATCGCGCCGCCCTTGACGGCTGGATCGCCTACACCGTCGGCGTGCAGGAAGGGCTGGGGTTCGATGTGCTCGTGCACGGCGAATTCGAGCGCTCCGACATGGTGGAGTATTTCGCGGAGAAGCTCACCGGTTTTGCTTTCACCCAACACGGCTGGGTCCAGAGCTTCGGCAGCCGCTACGTGCGTCCTCCCATCATCTATGCTGATGTGACCCGCCCGGCACCCATGACCGTGCGCGAGTTCGAGGTCGCCCAGAGTTTCACTCGCAAACCGGTCAAGGGGATGTTGACCGGCCCGGTGACCCTCCTCAACTGGTCATTCCCGCGCACCGACATCCCCCGGCAGGAGGTGGCGTTCCAGCTGGCCCTGGCGTTGCGCGCGGAGATCGCCGACCTGGAGCGGGCGGGCGCGCGCGTGATCCAGGTGGATGAGCCGGCCTTGCGGGAAGGGCTGCCCTTCAAGCCCGACCGGCGTGCGGCGTATCTCGCCTGGACCGTGGACGCCTTTCGCCTGGCGACGGGAGGCGCGGCCTCGGCGACGCAGATTCACACGCACATGTGCTACGCCGAGTTTGGCGACGTCTTGCCGGCGATTGATCGCCTGGACGCGGATGTGATCTCGTTGGAGAATGCCCGCAGTGGGGATGAGACCCTGCGCACGCTGGCGGAGTACGGTTACGCCCGTGAGGTCGGTCCCGGCGTGTACGACATTCACAGCCCGGTGATCCCCGACGAAGCCTTCATCCTGGAGAAACTGCGCATGTTTCGGCAGTATCTCGCCGACGCGCAGATTTGGGTGAATCCCGACTGCGGCCTCAAGACCCGCACCTGGGCTGAAGTGCTGCCCGCCCTGCGCGCCCTGGTCGCCGCCGTGCAGCGCCTCCGCGCTGAGCCAGGAAAATTGGGGCAGGACTGAGCTGCAAAAAGGAGCCGAAACCTGAAGATGGAAGAGAACCGTTTCCTCAAACTGCTGGAAACCTCGCCGCTGCCGGTGCTGCGCGATGGGGCGATGGGCACCCTGCTGCACAGCCGCGGCGTGAGCTTCGACAGCTGCTTCGACGCGCTCAACCTGAGCGAGCCCGCCCTGGTCGGCGACATCCATCGCGCCTACATCGAGGCGGGCGCGCAGCTGCTGCAGACGAACACCTTCGGCGCGAACCGCTACAAACTCGCGGCACACGGCCTGGAAGACCGCGTCGCCGAGATCAACCGCGCGGGGGTGGACCTGGCGCGGCGGGTGATCTATGCCTCCTTCAAGGACATCCTCATCGCCGGCGATGTCGGACCGCTGGGGGTGCGCCTGGCGCCTTTTGGCCGGGTGCAACCGGAAGAGGCCCGCGCGGCCTTCGTCGAACAAATCGCCGCCCTGGCCGGTGCCGGCGTGGACGTGATCTCCCTGGAAACCTTCACCGATCTCTATGAAATTCGTGAGGCCATCGCTGCCGCGCGGCAGGTCTGCGAGCTGCCCGTGATCGCGTCCATGACCTTCACCCGTGACGATCGGACGCTGCTTGGCGATGGGCCGGAAAAGGTGGCGCAGCGGCTTGTGGAGATGGGGGCGGACGTGATCGGCGTCAACTGTTCTGGCGGCCCGGCGCAGATCCAACGCATTCTCCAGCGGATGAAGCTCGCCGCGCCGGGAGCGCGCCTGGCGGCCGCGCCCAACGCCGGCTGGCCCGAACAGGTCGCCGGGCGGATCATGTATCCGGCAGCGGCAGATTACTTTGCCGAATATGCGCTCGCGTTTCGGCAAATTGGGGCGGTCCTCATCGGCGGTTGTTGTGGGACTACGCCCGCGCACATCGCCGCCATGCGCCGGACCCTCGACGCGCCGCCCGGCCCGGAGGTGGAGCTTGCCGTGTTGCGGCATCTGGAGCCGGAGCCAGTGGAGAACGGGGGGGCGACCCCCACGCGCCTGGCGCAGAAGCTCGCTGCCGGGAATTTCGTCATCGCCGTCGAGGTGGATCCGCCGCACACGATCTCCAGCCACAAATTGCTGGCGGGCGCGAGCCTGCTGGCAGAGGTCGGCGCGGACGTCATCAACGTGGCGGATAGCCCCATGGCGCGGATGCGGATGAGTCCCTGGGCAGTCTGCCATCTCATTCAGCAGGAAGTGGGCATCGAGACGGTGCTGCATTTCCCCACGCGCGGACGCAACCTGCTGCGGGTACAGGGCGACCTGCTCGCCGCGCACACGCTGGGCATTCGCAACGTCTTTGTGGTGATGGGCGACCCGACGGCCATCGGCGATTACCCCGAAGCGATGGACAACTACGACCTGGCGCCGACGGGCCTCATTCAGTTGATCAAGGAACAGCTCAACGCCGGCCGCGACCATGCCGGCGCCGACATCGGGCAGCCGACGGCGTTCTTTGTCGGCGGGGCGTTGAACCTCGATCCGTCCGAGCCGGAGCGGGAGCTCAAGCTACTGCGGCGCAAGCTGCGCAGCGGGGTGGACTTCCTGCTCACGCAGCCGGTTTTCCAGCCGGAGCGGGCGCAGGCGTTCCTGCAGCGTTATGCGGACGAGTACGGTCCGCTGCCGGTGCCGGTATTGGTGGGCATTTTGCCGCTCAACAACCCGCGTCACGCGCGCTTTTTGCACAACGAGGTGCCGGGCATCGTCATCGGCCCGGAGATCTTCGAGCGTTTGGAGCGGGCGGACAAAGACGCGCCGCGCGAAGGGGTGCGCATCGCCACGGAGTTGGTCGAACAGGTGCGCCCGTGGGCGGCGGGGATTTACCTCATGCCGGCGTTCAACCG
>JAGPHL010000175.1 GCA_018055515.1 Anaerolineae bacterium | reverse complement strand
CATGGAACAGGTCATGAAAGTCCTGATTATTGATGATGAAGCCCGCATCACGCGGGGCGTACAAAAATACTTCGAGCAGGCCGGTTTCGAGACGGTGCCTGCCTTCGACGGCCCGACGGGGTTGGCGCGCGCACGCAGCGAGAAACCCGATCTCATCGTCCTCGACCTGATGCTGCCGGGCATGGACGGCCTGGAAGTGTGCCGCACCCTGCGCCGGGAGTCCAATGTCCCCATCATCATGCTCACCGCCCGCGTCGAGGAGACCGATCAGTTGATGGGGCTGGAGATCGGCGCGGATGACTACATCACCAAACCCTTCAGCCCGCGCATGTTGGTGGCGCGGGCGCGCGCCGTGCTGCGCCGCAATCAGCTCGCCCAACCGCAGGAGGCCACCGAGGTCTACCGCTTCGGCGATGTCGTCTTCAACGTGGGGGCGCGCGAGTGCCTGCTGAAGGGACAGCCGGTCGCCCTTACCCCCACCGAGTTCGAGATCTTGTTGACGCTGATTCGGGCGCGCGGGCGGGTGCTCACTCGCACCCAATTGCTGGAAGCCACCAGCCTGGGTTACTATAACGGCTTCGAGCGCACCGTGGATGTCCACATTCACAATCTCCGCCGCAAGTTGGAAGCCGACCCCTCCAATCCGCGTTACATCCGCACCGTCTTCGGCGCCGGATACCGCTTCACGGAAAACCCGGAATCGGAGTGACATGAAATCCAGTCTGCACACACGCCTGACCCTCAACCTGCTCCTCGCCATCGTGGTCACGGCGACGCTGGTGATGGCCCTCTCGGCCCTGATCATCCGCAACCGCTTTACCGTCATGGTGACCTACGGTGGGCAGCGCACCGCGCAACGCCTGGCGCCGGTGTTCGCGCGCTACTATGTCCTCATGGGAAGTTGGGACGGCGTCGAAGAGTTGGTGGCGCTCTATCGCTCCGAAGCGGAAAACATGCCGGCGATGATGATGCGGCCAGGCCTGCGTGGCCGCGAGCACGAGGACCTCCCGCCGGCGGACGAGCGCCTGCTGCTCCTGGATGCTCAAGGCAATATCCTGGCGGACAGCGCGCCGGAACAGGGCAATCTCACGTTGTTGCCGCGGGCGATCGCCAACGGCGGCGTGCCGATCACCGTGGATGGCGTGCAGGTCGGCACGTTGGTCGTGATGTCGGGCTTGGGAGAACTCAACGCCTATCAAACCGCGTTTTTGCGACAGGTGATGTTGTTCCTGCTGATCGCCACGCTCGTCGTGGCGCTGATGGGGGTGTGGGTCGGCCGGCATCAAGCGGATCGCATCATCGCGCCGATCAAGGCGCTCTCCCAGGCGACGCAGCAAATCGCATGCGGGGACCTCTCGCACCGCATTCCGGCGACCAGCAACGATGAGCTCGGCGAGCTGGCCACGGCTTTCAACACCATGGCGGAGGATTTGGAGCGGCAACAGGAGCTGCGGCGTCGAGCGATGAACGACATCGCGCATGAGCTGCGCACGCCGTTGAGTGTGTTGCAAATAGAGTTGGAAAGCCTGGAGGACGGGCTGACCGAGCCGACCCCCGAAGTCATTTCCGGCTTGCAGACGGAGTTGGGCCGGCTCAATCACCTGGTAGAGGACCTGCGGGTGCTCGCCCTCACGGATGCGGGGGAGCTGCATCTGGAATGGGCCACGCTCGACCTCGGCGAGCTGCTCTACAGCATGTTGGAGCGCGTCCGCGGCAGCGCCCGCGAGAAGGAGCTGACGCTCAGCGCGGAGATACCGGAGACCCCTGTGTTTGTCGAAGGCGACGCCCGAAGGCTGTCGCAGGTGTTGCTCAATCTGCTCTCCAACGCCATCCAGCACACCCCCGCCGGCGGCAGCATCAGCGTGACGTTGAGCCTGCGCGATGCGACGACAGCGCAAGTCGCCGTCCGGGATACGGGCGAGGGCATTCCCGCCGAGCATCTGCCCCACATTTTCGAGCGCTTCTATCGTCCCGCCGTAGCGCGCACCCCCAAAGGCACCGGCCTGGGGCTTTCGATCGCCAAAAACCTGGTCGAAGCGCACGGCGGCAGCATCTGGGTGGAAAGCGAGGAAGGGCGCGGCAGCACCTTTACCTTTACCTTGCCCACTCAGCGCGCCATGAAGGCGTGATAGGGGCCGGCGCCGGAAGCGGGCAAATCCACCTGCGCCAGGCCGGGTGCTGCGGAAAGCGCCGTCAGCGCCGCGTTGCGGGTCAGGGGGAAAATCTCCCGTTCGCCCAAAGCGTGCAATTCCTCAGCGGAGAAATACCGCACCGCGTCAATCTCTGTCCCATCGGGACGCAGTTCGCCGCCCAAAGGCCGCATACGGAAGATGACAAAGACCGCGCCGCCTTCCGGCTCGTAGCGCGTGCGCACAGAGATGAGGGAAAGCACCTCCGCCTGCACGCCAGTCTCCTCCAGCACCTCGCGCACCGCCGCCTCGTCGAGCAGCTCATCATGTTGGGCAAAGCCGCCCGGCAAGCTCCACATGCCTTTGGCCACGCCGTAAGTCTTGCGGACGAGCAGCACCTGCCCCTCATGGACGACTGCGCCCGCAGCACCCACGTCCCAAACTTTTCCTTGTTGATCAGGTGTATAACGCATCGTTCGATTTTGGATTTTTTGACCCTCGAGCCTGATAATTTCAGGGTCCGTGTCCGACGCTATTCCGATAGCGTGTGGAAAACGTAATCCCACAGCGGCGAGCTGACGCCATAGCGCAAATGGGGATTCTTGCCATGATGGCGCATGTGATGCAGGCGGATCATCTTGTAGTACCCGCGCTGCGCCGGGAAGTGATGCAGGGCATAATGGGTGAGGTCGTACCAGAGATAGCCCAGGATGAAGCCCGAGAAAAGCGGCGCCACCCACTGCACGGCGCCGAGAAGCCGTCCCACCACCAGCCAGAACAGGCCGTAGAACAGCAGCGCCAGCGGGATGCTCACGACAGGCGGCATCACCAGGCGCGTCTTCGACATCGGCTGCGCGTGATGGACGCCGTGAAAGAGGAAGGACACGCGCTCCTGCCAGGCATTGCGGGGACGGAAGTGAAACACAAAGCGGTGCAGCATATATTCCGCCAAAGTCCAGAGGAAGAGTCCGATGAACATCCCCAGGGGAATGTGCGCCCACGAGCTTCCCGGCTCCACAGCCCGGATGGCGCGCACCAGGAAGAACACCATCACCGGCAGCCAGATAATCACAATCACAGCGGGATGAACGTGGGTGAAAAATTCCAGAAAATCGGACTTGAACAGACGAATCGGTTCCTTGCTTGAGACAACCTCATGCTCCATGACGCGGAAACTCCTTTCCAGGTAAATTGCGGCCCCCGCACCGCCGGGCTTCAGCCGCAGGGTGAAGGTCAGCTCGCTTAAAGTATATCCCAGACAGCGAATTTGCCAGTCAGCATGTCGAGCCGCGCCGCTAACGCAATTCTAATGCAAGCGATATACAATGAAACAGAAATTCACGCGACAAGGGATTCGGAGAAAGGAGGAAATATGGCCGAAACCACCCATACTGAATCGCTACAGTTCAAAGCCGAAGTGCGCCAGCTGCTGAACATCCTGGCAAATTCCCTTTACACCGAGCGGGAAATCTTCCTGCGGGAGCTGCTCTCGAACGCTTCGGACGCGCTGCATCGCCTGCAGTTTGAGATGCTCACCAACCGCGAGGTGCTCGACCCCGAAGCCGAGCTCGCCATCACCCTCGATTTCGATGCCGACGAGCACACGCTCACGGTCGCGGACACCGGCATCGGCATGACCCGCGAGGAGCTCATCGAAAACCTCGGCACCATCGCGCACTCCGGCGCGATGGCGTTCCTCCAGCAATTGGAGGCCGGGCAGCGCCCGTCGGACATCATCGGGCAGTTCGGCGTGGGCTTCTACGCCGTCTTCATGGTCGCCGATGAGGTGCGGGTGACCAGCCGCTCCTATCGCCCCGATGCCGAGGCCTGGACCTGGATTTCGCGGGGCGAGGACAGCTACACCCTCGAGCCGGCGCTCAAACCGGATCGCGGCACCGTCGTCGAAATTCACCTCAAAGACGACGCCCTTGAGTTCGCGTCCGCCTGGCGACTGGAGCAGATTGTCAAAAAGCACTCCAACTACATCGCCTTCCCAATCAAACTACAGGGGCGGCGCATCAACGAGCAGATCGCTCTGTGGCGGCAAACGCCGACAAGTCTCACCGACAAGGAATATGCGGATTTCTATCGCCAGCTCACGCTGGATCCAGAGCCGCCGTTGCTGCACGAGCATCTGGTCACCGATGCGCCAGTCAACATACGGAGCATTCTGTTCGTGCCGCGTCACCGCGAGACGGGACCCTTTCGGTATCGCCCCGGGCCCGGCCTGAAGCTGTACTCACGCAAGATCCTCATTCAGGAAGCCAACGAGGAGCTGCTGCCTGAGTACCTGCGTTTCGTGGTCGGCGTGGTGGATTCAGAGGACCTGCCCCTCAACATCTCCCGCGAGACGGTCCAGAACGATCGCGTCGTGCGCCAGATTCAGCGGGCTCTGACCAAGCGTCTGCTCAAAGAACTACACGAAATGGCGGAGGCTCGCCCGGATGACTACGCGCAATTCTGGCGCGAGTTTGGGGCGTTCATCAAAGAAGGCGTAGCGACCAGCCCGGCAGATCACGAAGAGCTGCTGCCCTTGCTGCGCTTCCCCTCCTCCAGGGCCGAGGGGCTCGTCTCGCTGGCGGACTATGTGAGCCGAATGCCGGAATCGCAGCAGGCCATTTACTACATTCTCGGCGACACGATCGCCGCCGTCGCCCACAGTCCGCACCTGGATACGTTCCGCGCGCTGGGTTTCGAAGTGCTCTACCTGGTGGATCCGCTCGATGGCTTCATGCTCCAGACGTTGCGCGAATTTCAGGGGCGACCGCTGCAAAACGTGGATGATGCCGCGCTCGAGCTGCCGTCAGCGCCGGAGCCGCCAGCAGAGGCTCCTACCGCCATTCCCCAGCCGGATTTCGAGCGGGTGCTCAAACGGTTCAAGGACGTGTTAGGGGAGCGTGTCATCGAGGTGCGCGAGTCGAAGCTGCTGCGCGATCATCCCTGTCGCCTGGTATCGGCGGAGAGCGGCCCCGAGCGCGATCTCCAACATGTGCGCCGGCTGCTGGAGGAGAACTTCACCGCGCCACCGAAGATCCTGGAAATAAATCGCGCGCATCCCCTCATTCACAACCTGGCCCGGCTCATCGAAGCGCCCTCCGCCGACGATGCGCTGATTGATGCGACCATCGAGCAGCTCTTTGCCAATCTGCTGCTGCTGGAAGGGCTCTACCCCAACCCGGCAGAAATGGTGCCCCGCCTCCAGCAGCTGCTGGAAGCCGCGACGAAACAGGCTTAGCGCGAGCC
>JAGPHL010000174.1:2754-5373 GCA_018055515.1 Anaerolineae bacterium | reverse complement strand
CTCAGCGCTTCGACGCCGATTTCTGGACGGCAGATCGGCGCCTGTTCCTCGCCGTCCACGAAAATCTCCCGTGGGTCTATCTCTTGCAATGAAACGTCTGGCTTCCCGCCGAATGTTAAAACCGTTTTTTGAATTGCCACCTCAAGCCCGTCCAAAATGAATTCCAGGCTCAGCCGTGGAGCTCCCTGAAGTGGGCATCACTTGCAACACGCCTGAGCGCCTTTGACTGTATCGGGTCAGGACTTCCCTCGCCGGCCAATATGCCGGATGCTTTGATTGACAGGGACGCGATTCGCCGGTATACTATGATTGATCAATTGATTGATCAATCGCAACAGGCTGAGCATTCGCCCCAGGAGGTGCGCCATGGAGAAGAAAATCAGCGCCACGGAAGCCCGCGTCCATTTCGGCGAGCTCATCCGCAAAGTCAAAGAGGAGCAACAGCCCTACATCGTCGAGCGCGACGGCGAGCCCTACGTTGTGCTGCTCTCCGCCGAAGCCTACGCACGGCTGACTCTCCCCCAGACGGGGCAAGCCTGGGATTATCCCATGCAGCTCGCCGAAGAATCCAGGCGGCGCGTGCGTGAGGAACTGCAGGGGCAGGTCTTGCCTCCCCTCGATGAAACCATCCGCGAGATGAGAGAGGAACGCGATGCCCAACTCGACGAAGCTCTTGACGTGCCTTGACAACAGTGTGGTCATTCCTTTCCTGATAGAACACCCCCTGAGTCGCCCGGCGCAGGCGCTGTGGGACCTGTGGCGGCAAGAGCAACGGCAACTCATCGCTCCCTTCTTGCTGCGTTATGAAGTGACCAATGTGCTGTACAGGTATCACGCCAAAGGATGGCTCAGCCAGGAGACGGCGCTTTTTGCCCTGCAATCGGCCTTCACGTTGCCGATCACCTTTTATCAGGATGAGCTGTTACACCAGCAAGCCTGGATCATTGCGGATAGATTTGCTCTCCCCGCAACCTACGACGCGCATTATCTGGCGCTCGCTCAGCGCTTCGACGCCGATTTCTGGACGGCGGATCGGCGCCTGTTCCTCGCCGTTCACGAAAGCCTCCCCTGGGTCTATCTCTTGCAATGAAACGTCTGGCTTCCCGCCGAATGTGGCGGATTGTCACTTGCAGGCGCTCCCCAGAAACGGCTATAATACCGCTGATAGGCGCCCAAACGGTCGTGAACGGCTCACCGGGTTGGCTAGGGAGGAACCCCGACCCTGACAGGAGTCAATCACGCTAAAGCGCGTTGTATGGGGATGTGTCATCAGACCCGGAATCCATTCCAGGGCGGGGCCTGAGAGCAAACTAAAGTTCGCGTTACTTTTCTGATCCGTGAAATCTGCGTTCATCCGTGAGCCATTTGTTGAGGAGATCACTTACGCATCACGCATGACGCATTACGTATTTTCAGGGGAGCAGCTATGGCCCGACTGCATGAGTATCAAGGAAAACAGCAGCTGGCAAAGGAGGGCATCCTCACACCGCGTGGCGCGGCGGCGACGACCCCAGACGCAGCCCGCGCTATCGCCGCCGAGATCGGGCGCCCGGTGATGGTCAAGGCGCAGGTGTGGGTGACCGGACGTGCGGGCCTCGGCGCTATCCGCAAAGCGGCGACCCCTGACGAAGCCGCCCTCATCGCCGAAACGCTGCTCGGTCAGCGGATCAAGAACCTCACCGTGACGGAAGTGCTCGTCGAAGAGCAGCTCGACATCGCCCGCGAGTTCTACGCCGGCGTCATCGTGGATGACCGCGCGCAGGCGCCACTGGTGATCTTCTCCAGCGTCGGCGGCACCGGCATCGAGGAAATCGCCGTCGCCCATCCCGACAAAGTCGCCCGCACCCATGTGGACATCGAGCGCGGCTTCCTGGATTATCAGGCCCGCGACCTCGTCCGTCGCACCGGCATCAGCGGCAAGTTGCAGAGTGAGCTGGGGGACCTGCTCGTCCGGCTCTACCAGGTCGCCCGCGGTTGCGAGGCTCGCTCAGCGGAGATCAACCCCCTGGTGCTGACCGCAGAGGGGAAACTGGTCGCGGCGGATTGCCGCATCACCGTGGACGATTACGCCGTCTTCCGGCACCCGGAGCTCGGCATCGAAATCGCCCGCGAGTACGACCGTCCCCCGACGCGGCTGGAGAAAATCGCCTATGCGGTGGAAGCGCAGGATTATCGCGGCACGTTTTATTTCATCCAGATGGCCGAAGGCTTTCAGCGCGGCGAGGGGTACATCGGCTTTCATGGCGCGGGCGGCGGCGGCTCGATGATGAGCATGGACGCGCTGCTGCGCCAGGGCTTCAAGGTAGCCACCTTCGTGGACACCAGCGGCAACCCGCCCGCGAGCAAGGTCTATCGCGCGGCGAAAATCGTCCTCGCCGTCGGCCCCATAGACGGCTATTTCAGCTCCGGCTCTGGCGTCGCCAGCCAGGAGCAATTTTACTCGGCGCGGGGCTTCTTCAAAGCCTTCCTGGAGGCGCAGGTGGAGGTTCCCATCGTCGTGCGGCTCGGCGGGAACGGCGAGGATCGCGCCGTGGAGATCCTCGAGGGCTTGAACGGCCGCATCCCCGCGCCGGTGGAGGGCTACAAGAAGGATGATTCCCCCGATTTCTGCGTCCAGCG
>JAGPHL010000174.1:0-2654 GCA_018055515.1 Anaerolineae bacterium | reverse complement strand
TCGTCGTGCGGCTCGGCGGGAACGGCGAGGATCGCGCCGTGGAGATCCTCGAGGGCTTGAACGGCCGCATCCCCGCGCCGGTGGAGGGCTACAAGAAGGATGATTCCCCCGATTTCTGCGTCCAGCGACTGGCAGCGTTGATCGGCGAGCAGGCGGAAAAGCGAGAAAGCGAAAAAGTGAAAAAGCGAGAAAGCGGAAAAGCGGAAAGGCGAGAAAGCGAGAAAGCGAAAAGGCGAGAAGGCAAAAAGGCGGGAGAGCGGAGCAGCGAGACGCTCTATACTTTCCTGAGCCCCACCGGCACGGTGACGCTCGATCACGCGCTCTGCGCGACGTGCGCCAGCAAGGTCTGCGTCGAGGCGTGCGCGCGGCGCATTCTCGCGCTCGACGCCGAGGGCCTGCCCGTGCTCGCCGTCACGCCGGAGGAGGCACAGAAGGGACGCTGTGTCGAGTGCCTCGCCTGTGAGGTGGATTGCCTCCTCTACGGTGCGGGGGGCGGACACGTGGACTTGCCGATCGCGGGGCTGGATGCCTGACGGGGAGAAATTATGGCTATTCTCATTGATCAAAACAAACGGGTACTCGTGCAGGGCATCACCGGGCGGGAAGGGATGGCCCGCGCGAAATTGATGACGGAATACGGCACTCAAGTGGTGGCCGGGGTGACTCCCGGACGCGGCGGCGAGCGCGTCGAAGACATCCCCGTCTACGATACGGTGTTGGAGGCCTGGGAGCAGGTCGGCCCCCTGGACGTGAGCGTGCTCTTCATTCCCGCGCCGTTGGTGAAAAGCGCGGCGCTCGAAGCCATTGACGCCGGCGTCAAGTTGCTCGTCATTGTGCCGGATCGCGTGCCGATCTATGACGTGTTGAGCATCGCCGCGCGCGCCCAGGCGGTTGGGGCGCGCTTCATTGGCCCGAACACGCTGGGGGTGCTCAGCCCCGGCAAGGCCGTGCTGGGCATGATGGGCGGACGCGCTTCTGCCGCCAAATCGTGGTTCATCCCCGGCCCGGTGGGAATTTCCTCCCGCAGCGGCGGCATCACCTCTTCCATGGCCTATTATCTCGCGCGCGAGGGCATCGGTGCGACGACGCTCGTCCATGTAGGGGGAGATGCGGTAGTGGGCATGCCCCATCCCGACGTGATGCTGGAATTCGAACGCGACCCCGAGACCCAGGCCGTGGTGATGTTCGGCGAGATCGGCACCACCCAGGAGGAACGGGTGGCTGATCTCATCGAGGCGGGCGCGTTCACCAAGCCGTTGATCGCCTGCATCGGCGGGAAGGCTGCGCGACAGGGCACGCGCTTCTCGCATGCCGGCGCCATCGTCGAGGGCGGACGCGGCACCTACGAGGGCAAGGTCGAACGGCTACGAGAGGTCGGCGCGACGGTGGTGGACTCCTTCATGGACCTGCCGGCGGCGACGAAGGCGGTGTTGGCGAAGATGGGATAAGAAGGGGGAGTCGCGAGTTGGAAGTCGAAGGTCGAATTCACGGAGCAGAAACTTCCGACGGGTCAAAATCCCCTGCGTTCTCAGTGGTGAGAAAAAATCTCTAGCGGGAGGAAGTATGCCTGAGACGAGCTGGTCACAGCCGATTACCCAAGTTGCCCCGAACATGATCGCGGTGCGAGGCTACCGCATCGAAGACCTGATGGGACAGGTGCCGTTCTCGCATGTCGTTTATCTGGTCCTGAAAGGCGAGCTGCCCACGCCGGCGCAGGGGCGCATCATGGACGCGCTGCTCGTCTCCAGTGTGGATCACGGCGCCACGCCGCCCTCGGCGCTGGCAGCACGGACGGTAGCTTCGGGCGGAGCTCCCCTCACGACCGCCGTCGCGGCAGGGATTATGACCATCAACCGGCATCACGGCGGCGCCATCGAGGGCTGTATGCACGTCTTGCTGGATGGCGTGGCGCGTCAACGCGAGGCGGCTCTGTCGGCGGCAGAAGTCGCGCGGACAATCGTCGCCGAGGCCCGCGCCGCCGGCCAACGGCTGCCGGGCTACGGACATCGGCTCCACACTGCCGATCCCCGCACGGCGCGCCTGCTTGCTCTCGTCGCCGAAGAGGGGCTGGCCGGCGCTTATGTCGCCCTGGCGCAGGCCATCGCCGCCGCCATCGCCGAAGCTTCAGGCAAGGCGCTCCCCCTCAACGTGGATGGCGCCATCGCCGCCGTGCTCTGCGAGCTGGATTTCCCGCCGGAGATGGGCAACGGCTTCTTCGCCATCGCCCGCACCGTCGGGTTGACCGCGCATGTCTTCGATGAGATCACGTCCCAGCGGCCCATGCGTCCCATCGAACCCACCTCCGGCTACAACGGCCCGGAGCTGCGTCCGTTGGAGCGCCGCGATCCGTAAGTGGGGGACGTGTAAACGTGCGAACGTGCGAACGTGTGAAGGAGAGGGGGAGAGAGGGAGCAAGGGAGATGAGGAGAGGGCTGCTCGTTACCTGTCACCCATTACCCGTTACCCATTACCTGCCCCCCTCACCCATTACCCATCCCTTTACCTTCTGACGCATGACGCATTACGTATTACCTCTCAAGGAGATCTTTATGCGTGACCGTCTATTGCAATTGTTACCGGAGTTCAACCTGATTCAGGACGCCGGGCTGCGGGAGAAAGCGCTGCAATGTTGGGAACTGGCGCTGACGGAAGGC
>JAGPHL010000012.1:5407-23874 GCA_018055515.1 Anaerolineae bacterium | reverse complement strand
CATATACTGTATTGCAGCCAGGAAATTACTCCCATGAACACCCAATAGGATAATTCAAAGCGGGGGACACTTCGCTTCAGGGTCTTTTCTGTCGAAATGGAGATGCAGCGCATGGCAGAAAATTCTGTGAGGCAGAGCGAAACGTCAAGCGACAGCGAGGCGCGCTATGGCGCCCCCAACGCGGGCGATCGCGTCCCGCCGCCGGCGACGTCCGCCATCGGCATCATGCACATCAACACCCAACACTGCATCAGCTACATCAGCCCCACTGCCGCGCAAATCCTGGAATTAGAGGCAAGCCTGTTAGCCTCCTGGCTGGGATATCCCATCACGCAATTGGAGCTGGCCCAAGATCCCCAAGCGCAGCCGATTTTGGCCAAGATTCTCTCCGGTAAGGCGCTGACCGGCGAACAGGTACGCTGGAAACATCCCTTGGGCCACACGATGTACCTGGAAGTTCACAGCGCTCCGCTGTTGGCAGCCTCCGGCGCGTGGGAAGGCGCTGTGATCATTTTCCAAAACGTCACGACCCGGGAACTGGCCCTGCGAGCGCAGCGGCAGATGGTAGCGGCGTTGGAACGGCGCACCGCGCAGCTGGAAACAGCGGCGCAGATCGCCCAGGCCGCCAGCAGTATCCTCAACGTAGATCAATTGATCAACGAGAGCGTCCATCTGCTTCGCGATCGTTTTGGACTGTACTACGTGGGGCTATTCGAGGTTGATCCTACCGGCAAATGGGCCGTCTTGCGCGCGGGGACGGGGGAGGCCGGGCAACACCTGCTCGCGGAGGGGTATCGGCTGCCGATTGACGCAAGCTCCATGACGGGCTGGTGCATCACGCATCGCCGCGCGCGTCTGGCGCCAGACGTCAGCCAGGATGCGGTCTATCACCTCAATCCCCTGCTTCCGGAGACCCGCGCCGAGCTGGCCTTGCCGCTTACCAGTCGCGGGGAAGTCATCGGCGCACTGAGTATCCAATCGGCGCAGGAGGGGGCGCTCAACGAGGCAGACATGATGGTGTTCCAGCTGCTGGCGGATCAACTGGCGACCGCCATCGCCAATGCCCGGCTCTACGAGCAGGCCCGCGAGGATGCCCTGACCAAATCCATGCTGCTGGAAGAAATCAACCATCGCGTCAAAAACAACCTCGCCGCCATCATGGGAATCCTCACGCTGGAAATGAAGCGCGCCTTCGAGGGGCCCCAGGACTATTACGCGACCCTGCAGGACATCTACAACCGAATTCAGAGCATCACCACCGTCCACAACCTGCTGGCCGAAACCCAATGGATGCCGCTCCCCCTGGTGCGGCTGGTGGAGGAGATCATCCATGTCGTGCTGGGCGCCTCACCCCTACGCCAGCAGATCAAAGTGCAGGTGCGCTCTGAAGCCACGCCGCCCGACGTCGAAACGCTCTTCATTTCCCCGCAACAAGCCACGGGACTGGCGATTATTATCAACGAACTGACCACGAACAGCATCAAACACGCCTTCGCCGCGCAGGAGGAAGGACGAATCACGGTGCACATCCGCAGCAAGAAACAGAACGGCAGCCGGCAGGTGCACCTGGAATATCGCGACACTGGCCCCGGCTGGCCCGCAGACGTGCTCAACGGCACACGCTCCAGCATCGGCCTGCGCCTGATTCGCATGACGGTCATCAGCCCTTTACGGGGACAAGTGGAGCTGTACAATGATTCGGGCGCGGCGGCTGCCATCACCTTCGAGCTCCTGCCGGCAGCAGAAAAAGCGACGTTGTCCAGATAAGAGGAGTTCCCGTATGACCAGCGAGACAGCCATCAAAGCTCTGGTGGTAGATGATGAAGTGATTCCCAACAGCCTGGTGCAGCTGCAATTAGAGCAACTCGGCTATACGGTAATCGGCAATGCCTACGATGGGCCGGAAGCTGTGCGGCTCACCCAGGAGCTGCGTCCCGACGTCGTGGTGATGGATTTGCGGATGATGGATCCCGCGACCGGGAAAGACGATCACACCGCCGGGCTGAAAGCGGCCGCAGCAATTCAACAGGTCTGTCCCACCCCCGTCGTCGTCGTCACCGCCTACGAATCCCCAGAGCTTGTCCAGCAAGCAAGTTCTATTGGTGTGGGAGCCTATCTGGTCAAGCCGACCCGCGAGAGAGACCTCGAACGGGCGATCACCATCGCGCTGGCGCGCTTTCGGGATTTCATGGAGCTGCAACGCCTGCATACCGAGCTGGAGCTCTACAATGCGGAGCTGGATGCGTTTGCCGGCACGGTCGCCGAGGGCCTGAAGGCGCCGCTCAAGAAGATCATCACGTACACCGAGACCCTGCTTCGGGAGCCGCCGGCAGACTCAGGCCGGGCCATTGCAGAACAGATTCGGGTGATTAACCGCGAAAGTTACACCATCCTGAACATCAGCAAAGAGCTGTTGCTGCGAGCCCGGCTACGGCAAACGGGCCACATTGAAGTCCAGCCGCTGGACATGTCGGAAATCGTCAAGAGCGCCCTTCAACGGCTGCAAGGGCTGCGCGACTGGCAGGAGATCGAGGTGAGCCTCCCCGGCAGCTGGCCGACCGCCGAAGGATACGAGCCTTGGGTAGAGGAAATCTGGGTGAGCCTGCTCAGCAACGCCGTCAGCCATGGCTTGCCGGAGCGACCGCCTTTCCGCATTGAAATCGGCGCGACAACGCTGCCGCAGAACATGATCCGCTTTTGGGTGCGCGACTTCGGCCCCGGCATGCCAGAGGAGCACCAGGAAAACCTGTTCACGCCACTCACGCCCCTCTCGATGGTGCAGGGAACGGGAGTGGGACTGGACCTGGTGCAGTATCTGGTAGAGCGCATGGGAGGTGAGGTCGGCGTCATCAGCCCCGTGCCGGCGTCCGACCCGGCGACCGCCTGCGGCAGCCTGTTCTTCTTCACCCTTCCAGAGTCCGCCGACGCTTATCCTCCCTACCGCAATGACGTATGAAGGTATAAACGTGCCCACGTGCCCAGGTGTGAAGGTGGAAACGTAAGTGCTTCGCTTTTTCGCTGATTCGCTTTTTCGCCTTTTCGCCGACTCGCTGATTTTCCGAGCGGCCTGAAGTCCGCGGCAAACAGGTCATGCAATTCATTTTGAGATTTGTCGATTTACTGATTTGCAGATTTGCAGAGGAGTACTTGTCTTCATGCTCACCGGTATGCAAACTTTATTCTATCCGTTGGCGCTCGGCGTCGCCACGATGGCTCTGATAGCGCTCAGCTGGCACTACTGGCGTAACGTGAAGCAACAGGGCGCGACCTGGCTCGTCACCTTGCTGGCGCTTTGGGCCCTCTGCGAGGTGCTCAGGCTGACGATCGCCAATGTCACCCTCAAAATCATCCTGCTACGCCTGAGTTTTCTCAGCCGCGGTCTGGTCCCGGTCGCCTGGGTGTTTGCCACGCGGGAATTTGCGCGCAAGCCCCCTCTGTCCCGCCGCCAATGCTGGCTCCTGCTGCTCGTCCCCCTCCTCACCCAGGCCGTGATCTGGACCATCCCCCTGCACCGGCTGTTCTGGCGCGACGAGATAGCAGCGGCGCAAACCCTCTGGTGGGCGATGCCAACAACGCTTTACGGGCCCTGGTTCTGGATCCACACGGCCTACTCTTACGCGGTCGCCGTCCTCGGCGCTTTGCCCCTCCTCGAGATCGCACGGCACTCCACCCAACGTTACCGTGAGCAGGCCTGGTTCGCCCTGCTCGGAGCCCTGATGCTGGGGTGCGCCAGCGCGCCGGTAATGCTCAAAGAACCGGCGCGGCCAAATCCTGCCGACGTGCTCATGGCCGGCATGGCCCTGTTGTGCACCTGGGGGCTGTATCACTATCAATGGATAGGTCACAGCAGGTCCTCCGACAAGGTCTACGACAACATCCACGAAGCGACGGTGGTTCTGGATACCTCCCGGCGAGTCGCCGATATGAATCAAATTGCCTGTCGGCTGCTCAAAGCGCCCCTGGAGCAGACCATCGGCGAGCCGGCCGAGCGGATCTTCCTCCCGTGGACTCTGTGGGCGCCGTATCTTGCCGGCACCGAGGCCGCGCACGCCGAGCTGCTCATGGACCAGGACCACGGCGCGCAATGGCTGGAGGTCCACACCCACCCCCTGCGGGACGCCAACGGCAAATTAACGGCGACGGTAGTGACCCTTCAGGACATCAGCCAGCGAAAATGGATGGAGCAAGCGCTAGAAGCACGTCAGCGCGAATTGGCCGAGCTCAATGCTCTCAGCCGCGCTATCGCTTCCAGCCTTGCGCTGAACGAAGTGCTCCAGAACATCGTCAATGCCGTGATGCGCCTGTTCCCCCAGGCCACTGACGCCTCAGTTCAGTTGTTGGATTACACCCAGTCGCCGCCGATCCGCACCTGCAGGTACGCCACCCAACGGCGGGAAGATCAGCCAATCCTGCACTTCGAGCTGGGGCAAGGCCTCGCCGGGATAGCCGCGGCGGAAAAGATCACTCTGAACATCCCTGACGTGCTCGAAGATCCACGCTACCTCTGGCAAAAGGGGCTTCCTGAATACCGCTCGATGCTGGTCACACCGCTGTTGTTCGGCGCGGAAGTGTTGGGAACCCTTTCAGTCGCCGCGCCGTCACCCCACGCCTTTGGCCCCAACGATGCCAGGCTCCTGGAGGACCTAGCGCGTTTCGCCAGCATCGCCGTCCAGAACGCCAACCTCTACGAACAGGCCCAGGCGGAGATTGCCGAGCGTCAGCGCGCCGTCGCCGAAATGCGCCAAAACGAGTCGCTCTATCGTGCCCTGTTCGAGCAGACTACCGACGCAATTTTCATCGTCAACCTGCAGGGTGACAGGTACATCACCGCCAATCAACGCGCCACGACGATGCTGGGGTACACCCTCGAGGAACTGCTCACGCATCATCCGAACGACATCATCATGCCGGAAGAGCGAGAGGATGCCCAAGCGCGCCTGAAGCACTTGCTGGCAGGCGAAACCGTCCCCATTTACGAGCGGCGCTTCCGCTGTAAGGATGGGCGCATCCTGACGACAGAAATCAGTATCGTCCTGATCCGCGACGCGGAGGGGACCCCGTTGCACTTCCAGAGCGTGGTGCGCGACGTCACCCATCGCAAGGCCAGCGAGGAGGCGCTGAGGCAGAGCGAGGAAAAACATCGCCTGTTGCTCGACAGCATCCAGTCGCCGGTGCTGGCGCTGGATCATGAGATGCATATTCTCTATTGCAACACCGCCTACGCCAGTTTCGTGGGGAGGCCAACGGAAACATTGGTGGGGCAGACGCTTTCAGAATTGTTCCCGAATTTCACCCATTCGCATACTTACAATGCCTATCAACGCTGTCTGACCACTGGCGAACCGCAAACTGTCGAGGGCTGGTCAGAAGCGCAATACTTCAAAGCGCGCATCTATCCCACCCTCTGGGGCCTGTTAGCCATCGCCGACAACATCACCGAGCAGAAACGCGCTCAAGACACCCTGCAAAAGTACGCTGAGCGCCTGCAGATCCTCCATGAAATTGACCGCGCCATCCTCGAAGCCCGCTCCCCGGAGGCGATTGCTCATAGCACCATTCAGCAAATACGGAAACTCATTCCCTGTGAACGAAGCCTGATCATCGAATGCGATCCCGCTGGCCGCAGTACCCTGCTGGCGCTCGATGACGACGCAAGCCGCCTCGCCCCCCTGGAAGATCCCGCCACAATCGAGGAGCGCCGTCAGTTCGCCCAAGACCAACCTCTGGCCATTGCGGACCTGGAAAGTGTCACCCCCCGATCGCCCATTCTTGAACGATTGTATGCCAATGGCGTCCGCACCTGCCTGTGGGAGCCGCTGCTCGCCCTGGAACAGCCCATCGGACTCCTGTGCCTCGAGGCGACCCGCCCTCACGCTTTCCGGGACGAGGACGTGGAAATCGTCGGCGAAGTCGCGGCTTCGCTCGCCGTCGCCATCCGGCAAGCGCGCCTCAACGAACAGGCCCGTCAGGACGCCGCCATTAAAACCACCCTCATTGACAAGATCAACCATCGGGTCAAGAACAACCTGGCGTCCATCATCGGCCTGATCTTCATGGCGCAACGTCACCTCGACCCGGCGACCCAGGAATTGTGCGCTCCCGTCCTGGAACGGCTGGCAAATCAGATCCATGTCCTCTCGACGGTCCATCAAATGCTCTCCATTGCCGAATGGCAGATGTTGCCCCTGGCGGGACTGGCGGAGCAGGTCGTACGCGCCTCGCTGCAGGTCGTCGGTCCCCAAGCGCGCATCGGCGTCACGGTCACACCCTCGCCCCTCAAAGCGGATTCCAAACAGGCCAACAGCCTGGCCCTGATCCTGCATGAGCTCACCACCAACACCGTCAAACATGGGATTGGTGAGCGCGGCGTTGCCAGAATTACCATCCACATTGAGACCGAAACACCCGGCCCCTGGGGAACGGCGGAGGGAGTGCGCCTGGAATTCCGCGATGATGGCCCCGGCTATGCCGAAAAAGTCCTGGAATCGAACGATTGGCACATGGGACTCTACCTCGTGCAGCGCCTGGTCGCCATCAACTTGCGCGGGGTCGTCACCTTCCACAACGACCATGGCGCGGCCGCCTGCCTGCGCTTCCCGATCTCAGATCAAAACAGCCTTTTCATTCCGGAGTGACACGAGCATGATCCCTTCCCCCATCCGCGTAGTCATCGCTGAAGACGACGCCCTCGTGAGCGAAATGGTGCAGCGCCAGCTGGAACGCCTCGGCTATGCCATCGTCGGGGAGGCCTACGATGGGCATACCGCCATCGCCGTCGTCGCCGAAACGCGCCCGGATGTCGTCATCCTAGATATTGAGATGCCCGGGCTCAACGGCCTGGAGGTGGCCGAAGAACTCCACGCCAGCTGCCCGACGCCTATCGTCATCCTCACCGCGTACGAGACCCCGGAGCTGGTCAACCAGGCCACCGCCGCCGGCGCAGGCGCCTATCTGCTCAAACCGCCGCAGCCGCGAGACCTCGACCGCGCGATCACCATCGCCATGGCGCGTTTTGCCGATATTATGCAATTGCGCGCGATGAACGCGGAACTGCAGCGGCTCAACGCCGACCTGGAATCCAGCAACGCTGACCTCGAAGCCTACGCGCACGTCGTGGCGCACGATCTCAAAGATCCCTTGAGCGCCATCCTGGGATTCGCCGAGGTGGTCCAAGAGGAGCACACGCAGCTGCCCGCGGAAAAACTCACGGAGTATCTCGGCATCATCGTCACCAAAAGCCGCAAGGCCGTGAGCATCATCAACGGGTTGCTCCTGCTGGCCGAGGTGCAACATCTGCAACACGACATCAAGTCCTTGCAGATGCAGCAAATTGTGAAAGAGGCCCTGGAGCGACTGGCATGGCAAATCGCGGAGCGCGAAGCGGAGATCACCTATCCGGAGGAATGGCCCGAGGTACGCGGACACCCCCAGCTCGTCGAAGAAGTGTGGGCGAATTACATCAGCAACGCCCTCAAATACGGCGGCACGCGACCGCGAATTGCGTTAGGGTACGACGCAGACGTCATCACCCGTGAGGGAAACCGCTACTACCGCTTTTGGGTGCAGGACTCTGGCCCCGGCGTCCCAACGCAGCTGCGCGAGGCCCTCTTCGAGCCCTTTGTGCGGGCGGACAGCGGACACATGCGGAGCAACGGCCACGGACTCGGCTTGAACATCGTCCGCCGTATCGTGGAGAAACTCGGCGGCGCCGTCGGCGTCGAAAGCCAGCCAGGGAGCGGCAGTCGCTTCTGGTTTACGCTGCCCACAACGGAGACGTGACTCAGGCGGCGGACAGGCCCAGCGCTTCCGCCAGCGCCCGGCGCGTCTCCGCCGGCAATGCCGGACGCCGTCCTGGGCCGCGCAGCCACCCCTTCAACTTCTCGGCACGGAGCGCCGGCACGGGCGAACCCTCCGCATCCAGCTGCACTTTAGGCGCGATGAAGACGATGACGGAACGCACGGGGACGTCCATCCCTTCTGGCAATCGCTTGCGCAGATAACGCTGAAGATCCGCCGCCAACAACCGCGCGTATTCGTCAGGACGCCCCAAAGCTTCCTGGCCCCCCATCTGCCGGAAGAACTTCCCACCCTGCTTATGGCGCCACTTGCCATTGGCGTACGTCACCACGCCCCCTTGATTCTTCACCAGCAGGACCGTCAACCCGCCCGGCTCGACCAGCAAAAACGGCACCGGCTTCTGATAAATCAACAGGGTATAATCGTCGTCAAAGCCCTTGAGCGCGTCAGGCACGCTCACATGATACGCTGACGGCCCCGCAAAGCGGTCCCCGTAATAACTGCCGGCGACAGAACAGATGAAACCCAGGCCACCCAGGATGAGCGTGATAAACCACCACTCCATCCGCACCATGTAAATGAGAAGCGAACCGCCCAGCAAACCCAGTGCCACCAGCGTCAGCCATTTACCGGCTTTCGTGGCACGCTGAATGTATGCCTCTTTGGCAACGACACGCATGACGCCTCCCCAAGAATATCGAATTGCCCATCCTGCAACCTCACACCGCTCCCCGCTGCAAAACGCGCTACACGCCCAACCCCGCTTTGATGGTGGGAATCACCTGCGCGGCGACCGCCTCCCGTCCCTGACGGATCGCGTTCATGATGGCTTTGGCGTTGGAACGTCCGTGTCCCACAATCACCACGCCCTCCACGCCCAGCAACAGCGCGCCGCCATACTCCGCGTAATCCATCCGCCGGACCAGGCGCCGGAAGGCCGGCGTCAGCAGCGCCAGGCCCGGCAAGGCCAGCACCAGACCCGGAATCATCAACACCAGGCCGGCTTTTGAAAGCGGCTTCTGCCAGAACTCGCTCTTGAGCAAATGCGCGGCAAAGGATGCCGTCGCCTCAGTAGTTTTGAGCATGATATTGCCCGTGAAGCCATCGGTCACCACCACATCCGCGTGGCCATGGACGACTTCCTTGGGCTCGACATTGCCCACAAAGTTCAGGCCGCTCGCCGCGAGCAGGTGATGGGTCTCCCGCAACGTGAGGGTGCCCTTTTCCTCCTCCTCGCCGTTGGCGAGCAAGCCCACGCGCGGATTGGCGATCCCCCACACCCGCTCGGCATAGATGGCGCCCATCTGCGCGAATTGCACCAGGTACTCAGGCCTGGGGTCGGCTGTCGCGCCGATGTCCAACAACAGCACCCGCTGGTTTGAAAGGGGATAGAGCGTCCCCAACGCCGGGCGGTGAATGCCGGGGATGCGACGCAGGTCGAAGATGGCGCCGGAGAGCACCGCAATCGTGTTGCCCGCCGAGACGAAGGCATCCGCTTCCCCCTTCTGCACCAGCTGCAACCCCACGCGGATGGAAGACTGCGTCTTGTGACGCACGTCTTCGGCGTGATCCTCCATGGTCAGCACCTCAGGCGCATGCACTACTCGCAGCGACAGCCCTTCCGTGTGATGTTTGGCCAGCTCCGCGCGGATGCGCTCCTCCGGGCCCACAAGAATGATCTCATCGCCCCACTTTCGCGCCGCCAACACGGCCCCTTCCACATCGGGGACGGGACAGGCATCCGACCCAAAGGCATCTACGACAATGCGCATGGCAACCTCCAAGAAAGTTTTGCGGACTTAGCGGACATGCGGCCGCGCCCAAAGGGGCAAATCCTTTTCACCTGCCCCCACTTTGACTTTACCATGGCGGCTCTTCTGGAGGGGGCACCGACCACGGCTCATCGCCGGCCCCCTCATCTACCGGCGGCAACGGCTCCCCCGCGAGCCAACGCCGCGCATTTTCGGGCAACTGCGCCGCCGGCCCGATGCGCACGGTAGGCCCCGGCAACGAATCGAGAAAACGCGCGCCATACCGCTTGGACACGAGGCGCCCATCCAGGACCGCCACCACCCCTCGATCCGTCCGGGTGCGAATCAAGCGCCCAAAGCCCTGCAAAAACCGCAGCACGGCCTCAGGCACCATGTAATCGTTGAACGAGTTATCGCAGATTTCCGAGCGGGCCTGCACCAGGGGGTCATCCGGCACGTCGAACGGCAACCTGGCGATCGCCAGGCACGAGAGGACCTCGCCCGGCAAATCCACGCCCTCCCAGAAAGAGCGGGTGCCCAGCAACACCGAGCGCTCCCCCTTGCGGAAATTGCTCAGCAATTGCGCCCGCGAAATGCCCGTCCCCTGCGCGTACACCGTGATCCCCACGCGCGCCAGCGGCCCGGTGATTGCCTGCGCCGTCGCACGCAATTGACTATACGAAGTGAACAGAGCCAGCGCACGCCCCTCCGTCGCCTCAAACAACGCGACCATGGCCTCGGAAATCGCCCGCTGATAGCCCGCGCTGCCGGGGTCGGGGAGATCCTTGGCGACATAGAGCAACGCCGCCGTCGCATAATCAAACGGCGAGCCGACGGCCAGTTCCTCCGCGTCCCAGGCATTCAGGCGCTGCCGGATATAATCGAAAGTGCCCCCCACCCGCAACGTCGCCGAGGTCAGGACGACCGTCTTCTTCTTCCCAAAGAGGTGCTCTTTCACCAACGGCCCGACCTCCAACGGTGCGCTATGAAAGGCCACCGCAGCCTTCGGTCCGTTGTAACTGCCCTCGCTGCTGGCGGACTCCAACCAGTAGACGGCGTTCTGCTGAGGCTGAGCGATGAATGCCTGCAGCTGCACTTGCGTCTCCGCCAGGCGCTGCGTCACCGCCAGCAACCGCGAGCGCGGCGACTCAACGGCGGGCAATTCCACCGCACTGAGATCCTCCAGGGCCGACACCATTTTGGCCAGTCCCTTGACGAGGCTCTCAAACGGGGCGGCGACGGCATCCCAGGCAATCTCGACCTCATTCCACTCCGTTTGCGAACGCAGGCTCTTCGTCACCCGCAAGCGCAAAGCATAGCCGTCGTTGTTGGAAGTCGCATGTGCGCTCAGGAAATGCGCCAACGCCTCGAAGAGCAACTCCAGGCGATAGAGCACCTGCTCCGCCGAGCCCTCCAGCTGCAGGGCCGTCGTCGCCAGCACCGAGCGCGCCTCGCGGGGCAGATGATGCGCCAGGCCCTGCAACTCCCCCAACAGGCCGGCAAAACCCGCCCGCGGCTGCAACAGCTCCTCGAAAGCGTACCGCAAACTGTACCAATCCACCGAAAAGTGCAACGCCTCGGTCGTCGCCCGCTCCAGGTGATGCGCCTCGTCCACGATCAGATACTCGTAGTCGGGCAACACCCGGTTTTCAGCCGCGATATCGGCCAGCAACAGGGCGTGATTGACGACGAGCAGGTGCACGGTCTCCGCCCGTTCGCGCGCCCGGTAGAAGAAGCAGCCCTCTCCGGCGTAGAAAGGGCAATCCCGGGCATCGCAGTTCTCCGTCGCCGCCGAAAGCTGCGCCCACACGGCCCGCTCCCCCGGCGTCGGCAAAAAGAGCTCGTCGGCGTCGCCATCGAGCGTGTTGGGCAGCCAGAGCAGGATCTTCGCCAGCACCATCATCTCGTCATCGGTAGCGGGTCCCCGCCGTCGCAACGCCTGGAACTGCCGCCGGCACAGATAATGGCTGCGTCCCTTCAGCACCATGTACCGGAACCCCGTCGGGAAGAGGCGCTCGAGCAGGGGGATGTCCTTGTCCGCCAGCTGCTCCTGCAGGTTAATCGTGTTGGTGGAGATCACGACCCGCGCGTCGTTCTGATCGGCCCAGCAGAGCGCCGGGAGCAGGTACGCCAGCGACTTCCCGGTGCCCGTGCCGGCTTCCACCAGCAGGTGTGAGCCGGTGTTGAAGGCTCGCGCCACCTCGCGCATCATCCTGGCCTGCTGCGGACGGACCTCGTAGGCCTCAAAGGCCTGCGCGAGCGCGCCCTCGGGCCCCCAATAGGCCGCCAGCGCTTCGAGATCCAGCAGCAACGGCGGGTTGCGCGGCTCCAGGGGGTCCACATCCACCGGCGGCACAAACAACGGCCCGACTGCATCGCCGCCCCGGCGCGCAGCCAGCTGCGCCCCAATCCCGCCTTGAAATCCCTGCCGGGCGCGATGGTACAAGGCTTCCTGGAAGAAATAGCTGGGCGCCCATCCCACCTTCGAGCCCAGGGTGGAGATTTCCTCCAGCACCGGTTGCGGCAGTTGCAGCGCGCGTTCCTCCAGGGCGACGAAAAGGGCATGCGCCAGACGCGCATCGTCCAAAGCCCGATGGGTCTGCGCCTCGAAAGCCAGGCCGAGCTCGTGCACCAGGTTCTCCAGACTGTAACGCCCGGCATGGGGCACGAGAATGCTCGCCAGGGAGAAAGTGTCAATGCGGGGATTGGTGCTCAGCACCTTCTCTTTGCGCAGGAAAGCCGCGTCGAAGCCGATGTTGTGGCCGACGAGGGTGTCATCACCCACGAAGGTGCGCAATTCTTGCGCCACCTGGCGGATGGAAGGCGCGCGCGCCACATCCGCATCGGAAATCCCCGTCAGCTCCGTGATGAACTGAGGAATGCGGCGGCCGGGGTTCACAAAAGTCGAGAAGCTCTCGATCTCACGCGAGCCGCTGAAACGCAAGGCCCCCACTTCGATCACGGCATCATGTTGGGGATCCAGGCCGGTGGTCTCCAGATCCAGGGAGACGTAGGTCTTTGCCATAAACTCCTTCAAAAAAAATAGAGATCAGCAGTCAGCGAATCAGCGAAAAGGCGAATCGGCGAATCACTTACGTCCACACCTTCTCTGCGTCCAATCAACGCCGGAGAATGATAGGACGCTGATTTTCGCAGGTTTTTCTCTCATCAGCGTTCATCTGCGCCCACACCTTCTCTGCGTCCACACCTTCTCTGCGAGAGAATTTCACGACCCGACCCATTATACCCTGGAATGACGGGGGACAAAACGGACGCCGCTTCGCTCTTGGAAGAAATCGGGAAAGCATTGGCGGCAGCTTCAGGTATAATACCCCGTATGCACACTCATCCTCAAAATTCACCCTTGCGACGGGTCGTCGTCGGCATGAGCGGCGGCGTGGACAGCGCCGTCGCTGCTGCCCTGCTCCTCGAAGCCGGCTTCGAAGTTCACGGCGTGACGTTGCAGCTCTGGCAAGCGCCCTTCGTCGCCGAATCACCGCCGCAGGTACAGGCCATCGCCGACGCCCTGCAGCTGCCCCTGACCGTGCTGGACCTGCGCGAGCGCTTCTTCCGCGAGGTCGTCGTCCCCTGGATGGAGACATATGCCCGCGGACGGACGCCCAACCCCTGCGTGAGCTGTAATCCCACCCTGAAATTCGCCGCACTGCTGGAGACCGCCGACCGCCTCGACGCGCCCTGGGTCGCCACGGGACACTACGCGCGCGTCACCGTCGAGACCGATGGCTCCGTGGCGCTGCGCCAGGCCCGCGCTCTGCAGCGCGATCAGTCCTACATGCTCTATCGCCTCTCGCAAGCCCAGCTGACGCGCCTGCAGCTTCCTCTAGGGGAAGTCGCGGATAAGGCCGAAGTCCGCGCTCACGCCGCGCGCCTGGGATTGCCCAACGCCGGGCAAAGCGACAGCCAGGATCTGTGCTTCCTCAAGGGCGAGGACTATCGCACGCTGCTCCGGCAGCTGCTGCCCGAACGCCTGACGCCCGGCCCCATCGTGGATCAGACGGGGCGTGAAGTCGGTCGGCACGCGGGATTGCCGCTCTACACCGTCGGGCAGCGCAGCGGATTGGGACTCGCGCTCGGCGCGCCGTACTACGTCATCGAGCTCCGCCCGCAAGACAACGTTCTCGTCGTCGGGCCGGCAGAGGCCCTGCTGCGCACGGCATGTCGCCTCGAAGATCTCACCTTCGTCCGCAGCTCCCCGCCCGCGCCAGGCTTTGACGCGGAAGTCCGCATCCGCTATCGCGCCGCGCGCACCCCGGCCCACATCGAAATCGAGCCAGATCAGGGGGCGCGAGTCACCTTTGAAACGCCGCAACGGGGCCTGGCCCCCGGCCAATCGGTGGTCTTCTACTCGGGCGATGAGATCCTGGGCGGCGGCCTCATCAGCTCCGAATGTTGATGGCCACTTTTGCGTTCCTGGTCAAAAAGGGTAAAATGACCCGCGAAGTTCCAGTCTCAACAACGAAATGGGCAACATGACAGCAGCTAAATCCGAACCCCGGCGCATCCTGGTCATAGACGACAGTTCTGACATTCGGGAATTCATCCAAACATCGGTGTTGGAACCGGCAGGCTACGCCGTGATCACGGCCAGCAACGGCCTGGAAGGGCTTCGCAAGGCCCGCGAGGAACGTCCCGATCTGATCCTGTTGGATTACGAAATGCCGCAGATGAACGGCATCGAGATGCTGCGCACGCTCCAGGAACAGAAAATCGCCATCCCCGTAATTCTGGTGACCTCCTACGGCTCCGAATCCGTTGCGGTCGAGGTATTCCGCCTTGGCGTGCGGGATTACATTCCCAAGCCCTTTGCAGTAGAAGACCTGCTCGCCTCGATCGAGCGGGTGCTGCACACCGCCCGGCTCGAGCAGCAACGCGATGACCTCCTCAACGAGTTGCGCGAGGCGAATGCGCAACTCACACAGCGCGTCCAGGAACTCGACACGCTCTATCAGGTCAGCAAATCGGTCACCTCGCTGCGCGAGCGCGATACCCTGTTGGAGCGCATTGTAGACGCGGCGCTGTACCTGACCGGCGCCATGGACGGCGCCCTGATCATGCTCGACCCGGACACAGGACAGCCGACCGCTCGCGTTAGCCGGGTCCGCTCCGACAATGGGGTCCAAACACCGGTGGAAGATCCCAACATGCTGACGCAATCGCAAAGCCTGATGATGGCCACACCCATCCAGATCGGCAACAAAATCCTCGGCGCGCTGACGGTGAGCAACAAGCGCAGCCGCGAAATATTGGACAAGCACGATCAGCGCCTCCTGCGGATGCTGAGCGACTACGCCGCCATTGCCATCGAAAACACGCGCCTGCTGACGGAAGTCGAAGCGCGACGCGAGCGAGAAAAACGCGAGATCCGCCAGGTCTTCGAGCACTACGTCGCGCCACCGGTGGTAGAACGCATCCTGCAGCAGCCGGAAAGCATCCGCCCGGGCGGACAGCGGCAGACCATCACCGTGCTGTTTGCCGATCTGCGGGGCTTCACGACGTTTTCCGCCAACACCCAACCGGAAACGCTCATTTCCGTGCTCAACGAGCATCTCGCCGTAGCCGCCCACATCCTCCTCGATGAAGAAGGCACGCTCGACAAGTTCATGGGTGACGAGATCATGGCGTTCTTCAACGCGCCGCTACCCCAAGAGAACTACGCCGCACAGGCCGTCCGTGCTGCCGTGCGCATCCTCAAAGCCACAGCCCAGCTCCATAAGCAGCTGCCGCCCGAGCACCGCCTGCCCTTCGGCATCGGCATCAGCACGGGAGAGGCGATTGTGGGCAACATCGGCACCACCGAGCTGGTCAACTTCACCGTGGTCGGCCAGACGGTGAACACCGCGCATACCCTGCAGGAGCTCGCACCGGCCGGCAAGATCCTCATCTGCCAGCGCACCTACACCCTGATACGCACGGCCTTCCCCACACGCCCGCTGCCGCCGGTTCCCATCAAAGGGCACGCCGCGCCCCTGCCCATTTACGAAGTCATCGTCGCCTAGCGTGCAGAAAGGCCACATCATGCCCGTGTTTTTTGACATCGAGACCCAAAACACCTTCCAGGAAGTCGGCGGACGGTATCCAGAGCGGTTGCGCCTGTCCGTCGCCGTGACCTACAACAGCGCCGACGCCGCCTTCCACCATTACACCGAGCAAAACGTGGCGGCTTTGGTCGCCGAACTCGCCGCCGCCGACCTGGTGGTGGGCTACAATCTTTACGGATTCGACTATCCGGTGCTGCAACGCTACACGCAAACTGTGGAGCTGGCCAAACTGCCCACCGTGGACATGATGCAGGTGCTGGAGAGGCGTCTGGGGCACCGCATCGGGCTGGACGCCGTGGCCACCGCGACGTTGAAGATCGGCAAAAGCGCCGACGGCTTGCAAGCCGTCCAGTGGTGGCGCGAGGGACGTCTGGCGGAGCTGTTTCAATACTGTGAGCAAGACGTCGAAGTGACCCGCCAGGTGTACGAATTTGGCAAGACGTACCGCTACGTGGCCTACTACGATCGTCAGCGCAAACTCCAACGTGTGCCGGTGACATGGTAACCGGCCTGCAGGATAGCCCCGGGGGCGCGTGAATGGCCTGACATCATGAAGCAAGGAAATCAGCCATGTATATCACCGATGTGGAGGATTTATTAGCCCGCCGGCAGACGTTGCGGCTCTCCGATCACGCACTGCGAGAAGCCCACAAAGAAAGCCTGCGCGCCAGTGACATCTTCCACGCCATCTTCAATGGACGGCTACTCGAGCACTATCCCGACCGCGAACGAGTGCTCATCGCCGGCCCGGCGCTGCAACTGGACCTCGACGTGCACGTCGTGTGCGAATACAGCGACCCGGTCGAACTCGTCGCCGTCACCATCTACATCCCCGACCGCCCCAAATGGATCAACGCCGTGCTCCGCGCGCGGGGACGTCAACCTGCCACCCGCCAGGAGGATCTGGAAAAACGTGCCCGCGTATGAACGTGCGCGACGCCACTCCTGAATCACCATTGCCGGAGGTTATCATGCCAATTTCACGCGAACAACTCCTCGCTGCCGCTGCGCCGCTGATCGAACTGGCGCTCGCCGAGGACATCGGGCCCGGCGATGCGACCAGCCAGGCCACCCTCGACCCTGCCGTGTCGCTGATCGGGCGCATCGTCGCCAAAGCGCCGGGGATCATCGCCGGCCTGCCCGTAGCGGAAGCCGTCTTCCGCGCCGTGGACCCCGCGCTCGCTTTCACCGCGTATGTCTGCGACGGCCAAGAAGTCACCCCGGGCGAGCTCCTCGCCGAGGTCAGCGGCCCGGGCCCCTCGCTGCTGGCGGGGGAGCGCACGGCGCTCAACTTCCTGCAGCGGATGTCGGGCATCGCCACAGCGACGCGCAATTTCGTGGACGCCGTCGCCACGACGCGCGCCGTGATCCTCGACACCCGCAAGACGCTGCCCGGCTACCGCGTGCTCGATAAATACGCCGTGAGCATGGGCGGCGGGCAGAATCACCGCATGTCCCTCTTCGACATGCTCATGGTGAAAGACAATCACATTGATGGCGCCGGCGGCCTCACTGCCGCCGTGACCCGCGCCCGCGCGGCGCATCCCGAACTGCCCATCGAGGTCGAAGTGCGCACCCTCGCCGAGCTGCGCGAAGCGCTGGCCATCACCCCGCCGCTCGACCGTATCCTGTTGGACAACATGGACCTGGAGACGCTGCGGGAGGCCGTCGCCCTGGCGGGAGGCCGCGTGCCGCTGGAAGCCTCGGGCAACGTGACGCTCGAAACGGTCGCCGCCATCGCCGAGACCGGCGTGGACTTCATTTCCACCGGCGCCATCACCCATTCCGTCGCCGCTCTCGACCTGAGCATGAAGATCCTCAGTCCCATCGCCGCCCCCGCCCTTTCGTGGGAGGAGCGCGCCCGGCGCGCCAAAGCGGCTCTGGGCAACCGCCTCGTCATTCTGGGACATCACTATCAGCGCGACGAGGTGATTCAGTTCGCCGATTTTCGCGGAGATTCGCTCCAGCTCGCCCGCGACGGCGCCAAAACTGACGCGGAGCACATCGTCTTTTGCGGCGTGCACTTCATGGCCGAAGTCGCGGCGATCCTCGCCAAACCCGGCCAGCACGTCCACATCCCCGATCCCGCAGCGGGCTGCTATCTGGCAGAGACGGCCGGCCACACGCAGGTCGAGCAGGCTTGGGCCGCGCTCGACGCCGCGCTCGACGGTCACGCTGAGGCCGAGCTCACGCCCATCACCTATGTCAATTCCGATGCAGCACTCAAGGCTTTCTGCGGCAGACACGGCGGCGCCGTCTGCACCTCGGGCAACGCCGCGAAGGTGCTCGCCTGGGCCTTCGCGCAGCGACCGCGCGTTTTCTTCTTCCCTGATCAACACCTGGGACGCAACACCGCACTTGCCATGGGCGTCCCCGCGGAGCAGCTCCTGCTGTGGACGCCCTTTCGCCCGCCGAGCGCTGACGCCATCCGCGACGCGAAGGTGGTACTCTGGCCCGGCGCGTGCAACGTGCATCAGCGCTTCCATCCGGCGGACATCGCCGCCGCGCGGGAACGGTATCCGGGCATCCGGGTCATCGTTCACCCGGAATGCGATCGGAGCGTGGTGGAGCTCGCCGACAGCGTCGGCTCCACGAGTCACATCATCCAGCAAATCGCCGCCGCGCCCGCCGGAAGCGCGTGGGCGGTGGGCACCGAGACGCGATTGGTGCGGAGACTGCAGCAGGAATACCCGGAGCAGACGATCGTGCCCCTCTCGGAGCGCCCGCCCTACTGTCCAACGATGGGCATGATCACCTTGCGCAAGCTCGCCGAGACGCTGGAAGCGCTCCTGCGGGGCGAGGCGCCGAACGAGGTCACCGTCGAGCCGGAGATCGCCCAATGGGCGCGCCTCGCGTTGGA
>JAGPHL010000012.1:3213-5307 GCA_018055515.1 Anaerolineae bacterium | reverse complement strand
CATGATCACCTTGCGCAAGCTCGCCGAGACGCTGGAAGCGCTCCTGCGGGGCGAGGCGCCGAACGAGGTCACCGTCGAGCCGGAGATCGCCCAATGGGCGCGCCTCGCGTTGGAGCGGATGTTGCGTGAGGGGTAATGGAGCACATATTGAAATGACTATTGAAACCGACGTTCTCATCATCGGCTGTGGCATTGCCGGGACGACGGCAGCGCTGCGATTGGCGCAGGCCGGGCGTCACGTCACGCTCATCACCCGTTCCTACGCCCCGGAGGAAACCAACACGCGCTACGCGCAGGGTGGCATCATCGCCCGCGGGGAAGAGGACCCGCCAGAGCTGCTCATTGAAGACGTGTTGCGCGCCGGCGCCGGCCTGAGCTATCCCCCCGCCGTGCGGATCCTGGCGGAAGAGGGTCCCGACCTGGTCTACCGCTTGCTCGTCGAAGAGGCCCAGGTGCCCTTCGACCGGAGCGCGGAAAAACTCTCCCTCACCCGCGAGGGGGGACATTCCGTCTCCCGCATCCTCCACGTGGGCGACGCCACGGGCAAGGCGATCCAGATCGCCTTGCTGCAACGGCTCGCCGCCTTCCCCAACATCACCCTGCTCACGGGACACACTGCCGTGGACCTGATCACGTCGTCCCATCACAGCCGCGATCCCATGGCGATCTACCGACCGATCACCTGTCACGGCGCCTACGTGCTGGACCGGGCCGGCAACGCCATTCACCGCGTCCTCGCGCCGGCGACGATCCTCGCCACAGGCGGCGTGGGACGCATCTACCGGCACACCACCAACCCCGAAGGCGCGCGCGGCGACGGCCTGGCGATGGCCTACCGCGCCGGGGCGCGGGTCATCAACGCGGAATACATTCAGTTCCACCCCACCACTCTCGCCGTCGCCGGGGCGGACAATTTCCTCATCTCCGAAGCGGTGCGCGGCGAGGGCGCCCGGCTTTACACACCCGATGGGCGTCACTTCATGGACGGCTACGCGCCCAAGTGGGGCGATCTGGCGCCCCGTGATGTGGTCGCCCGCGCCATTCACAACGAGATGCTGGAACATGGCTACCCTCACGTGCTGCTCAACCTCGCCGAAGCCATGCCCGCAGCGCGCATTCAGGAGCGCTTCCCCACCATCTACGAGACCTGCCTCCAGGCCGGGGTGGACATCACCCGAGAGCCGATCCCCGTCGTGCCGGCCGCCCACTATTTCTGCGGCGGCATTCATGTGGACGGCTGGGGGCACTCGACCCTCGAGGGGCTTTACGCGATTGGGGAAGTGAGCTGCACGGGCCTGCACGGCGCGAACCGCCTGGCAAGCACCTCGCTGTTGGAGGGGCTGGTGTGGGGCGACCGGGCCGCGCGCGACATCCTCGCCCGACGCGACCTGACCCTCGCCCGCATGGACGACATCCCCCCCTGGGAAAACGTGAGTGAGGGCAAGGCGGCCGACCCCGTCCTGCTCTTCAACGACACGCGGACGATTCAGGACGTCATGTGGCTCTACGTCGGCCTGGCGCGCAGCACGCGGCGGCTGGCGCGCGCGCTACGCGATCTCAACCATCTGTGGGGCGCCATTGATGAATTCTACCGCACCACCCGCCTCAACGATGCGTTGATCGGGCTGCGCAACATGGCGCAAACCGCGTGGATTGTCACGAATGCCGCGTGGCACAATCGCCAATCGCGCGGGACACACTACCGCGAGGACGCCGCCGACCACGAATTCGCCGGCCTCCAGGATACCGAAGGCCCGCTGCCCAACGCCGTCACGGAGTTCTGATGTGGGAGGGTAATGGGTGATGGGGAATGGGGCGATGGGGTGATGGGTAATGGGTGATGGGTGATGGGAAATGGGGCGATGGGGGAACAAGCTATCTCTCCTCCGCTCCCCTGCTCCCTATCTCCCCCGCTCCCTTGCTCCCCCGCTCCTTAACGCACCAGCATCGCCGCGCCGACCTCGCGCGCCTTCGCCTCGCCGAAGAGCAGCGCCGTCAGCTGCAAGGCGAACTCCACCGCCGTGCCCGGCCCCCGGCTGGTGACGCAGTTGCCGTCCACGACGACCCGCTGCGCCACGGCTTCGGGATTCCGCA
>JAGPHL010000012.1:0-3113 GCA_018055515.1 Anaerolineae bacterium | reverse complement strand
GCCTTCGCCTCGCCGAAGAGCAGCGCCGTCAGCTGCAAGGCGAACTCCACCGCCGTGCCCGGCCCCCGGCTGGTGACGCAGTTGCCGTCCACGACGACCCGCTGCGCCACGGCTTCGGGATTCCGCAGCTCTTTTTCGAAGCTGGGATGGCACGTCGCGCGCCGTCCCTCCAGCAGGCCGTGATGCTGCAACACGACGACCGGCGCAGCGCAAATGGCGGCGTAAAGCCTTCCCGCCGCGGCCTGCGCCCGGAGCAGCGCCGTGAGCTCTGCCGAATCCCGCAGGTGCACCGCGCCGGGCATCCCGCCGGGGAGCGCGATGAGATCGTAGGTTTCGGCGACGCAATCGCCGATCCGTGCATCCGCGACCAGCTTCACCCCACGTGAAGCGGTCACCTGCAAACGCTCCATCACCGAGGCGACCGTCACCTCCGCCCCCGCCCGCCGCAGAACATCCACGATGCTGACGGCTTCCAATTCCTCCGTACCCTCCGCAATGGGAACGAGCACCCGCTTCATAGAACCCCCCCCTTCGAAAATAAACACGTGCCCACGTGTTCAGGTGACCACGTGCCCACGTTATTTTCACTTTTGGGTAGTGTGCGCTAGCACATGGCGTCGCCTGTCTCTCACACACCTATGGCCCGCAACGCGACCGTCGCGCCGCGCGGCGCTCGACGTCAAAATGCGCCTCGAGCGCCTGCAGGCCCCAATTCAAGGTCAGCGCCAACGCCGCGACCGTCAACGCGCCCGCCCAAATCTTGTCGTAGCGCCCCGGCTGCGAGATGCCGTCGAACAGCAGCTTCCCCAGACCGCCCGCGCCGAATTTCGCGCCCACCGTGCCAATCGCCACCGCCACCACCACGGCGATCCGCACCCCGGCGAGCATGACCGGCAACGCCAGCGGCAACTGCACCCGCGTCCACATCTGCCAGGCGCTCATTCCCATCCCCCGTGCCGCCTCAAGGATGGGGGCCGGCACGCCTTGGAGCCCGGCGACAAAGTTCCGCACAAGAATGACCTGCGTGTAGACCACCAGGGCCACGATGACCGCTCGCGCGTTGAGGCCCAATATCGGCACCAGGAGAATGATGAAAGCGATGCTCGGAATCGTATAGAAAATCCCCAGCACCCCCATGATCGCCGTATGGACCCTGGGATGGCGGTACGCCAGCACGCTCAGCGGCAACGCCAGCGCCACAGAGATCAGGAGCGCCGTCCCCGTCATCCAGAGGTGCTGGCCCAACAGGCGCAACACCACCTCAGGGTTGGAGAAAAGATAGCTCATCCTACGTCTTCCTCATTTGCGCTTCCGGCGACCGTCACTCCTGCGCCGCAGCGCGAATGCGCTCCAACGTGAGTTGTCCCACGAACGCGCCGCCGGAAGTCACCTTTAGCGCCGTCGCCCCGGTGCGCAGCAGTAGCGAGAGGGCCTGTCGCAAATCCGCAGCAGCAGGGATGGCAGGCGCAGCGGCCAGCTCATCCGGCGGCAATGTCAGCGGGGACATCGCCGCATCCACCCGGATGAGGCCCAGCTGCCGCACCATGTCGTCAGCGCCCAGGAGATGGCTCACAAACGCATCTGCCGGGCGGGTGAGGAGCGCCACAGGGGAATCGTACTGCACAACGCGGCCCTCGCGCATCACCACAATCCTGTCGGCGAGCCGCAGTGCCTCTTCGACATCGTGCGTCACGAAGAGAATCGTCTTGCGCAGCTGGCGCTGAAGGCGCAGCAGCTCGTCCTGAAGGGCCGTGCGCGTGATCGCGTCTATGGCCCCGAAAGGCTCGTCCATGAGCACCACTTTGGGGTCGCCGGCAAGCGCCCGAGCCACCCCCACCCGCTGTTGTTGCCCGCCGGAGAGCTGCGCGGGATAACGTCCGCAATACTCCCCGGCGGGCAGAGCCACCAGTTCCAGGAGCTCGCGCACCCGGGCTTCAATGCGTTCGCGGGGCCACTTCAGCAGCTCCGGAACCACGGCGATATTCTGCGCCACCGTCATGTGGGGAAAAAGCCCCACTTGCTGGATCACATAACCGATGCGTCGCCGCAGGTCCGTCGGCTCCAACTGGCGAATGTCCTCGCCGTCGAGCGCGATGGAGCCAGAAGTCGGCTCAATCAGGCGATTGACCATCTTGAGCAGCGTGGTTTTCCCACATCCCGAAGGGCCCAGCAACACCACGAAAGCGCCGGAGGGGATTTCCAACGTCACGTCCTCGACCGCCGCCACGCCGGCGTCGGAAAAACGCTTGCTGATGTTCTCGAAGCGGATGGCACTCACGCGCGACTCGCCTTCACTCGCTGAGTAACCCCTCTTGGACCAGGAATTCCTTCGCCACCTCTGCCGGCTCACGCTGCTTGCCGCTCACCTCGTTGTTCAGCCGCCGGATTGTCGTATCGTCCAGCTTCACCGCGAGCGCGTTGAGGAGGTCTCGAATCTCCGGCGTCGCGTCCAACACCTCCTGGCGAATCACCGGCGCGATCTGATAAGGCGGGAACATGTGCTTGTCGTCTTCGAGGACGACGAGATTGTACGCGCTGATCTCGCCGTCGGTGCCAAAGGCCACCACGACCTGCGCATCGCCCTCGATGAGGCCCTTGTACCGCAGGCCCTTTTCCACCGGCAAATAAGCCTTGAGCTGGAAATTCCCATAGACCTTCTGGATACCCGGCAGGCCGTCCTCACGCTGATCAAACTCCGCCGGGCCGATCATGATCAACTCGCTGGCGTGCTGAGCCAGATCCGACATGGTGCGCAACCCATATTTCTGCGCGACTTCCTGGGTCACGGCGAGCGCTTGCGTGTTATTCATCGGCGCCGGATCGAGCCACACGAGGTTGAACTGCTCTTTGTACCCTTTGGCCACCGCCTCGTACACCGCTTGCGGATCGCTGTTCACCGGCAATTTGAGGACGACCAGCAATCCCGTGCCAGTATATTCGGGATAGAGATCAATCTCCCCGGCAGTGATGGCAGCGTGCGCCACTGGCGTCCCCGCCAGGCCGAATTTCCGCTCGACGGTGAGGCCGGCGTCCTCCAACAACAGCGCGTACATTTCCGCCACGATGTATTGCTCCGTGAAATCTTTGGAGCCGACGACGACTTTCGCTTTCGC
>JAGPHL010000173.1:2549-5462 GCA_018055515.1 Anaerolineae bacterium | reverse complement strand
CGCCGCGGCGTGCGTGATCCGTTCGGCCTCTCCTGTAACCATCGCTTGCTCTTCCATAACATTGAGGCATTCTACCTGCTTTTAGGGCGCTGGCAAGGCTGGTTACTGGATACTGGCCCCATTACCCCTCCCCCATTACCCATTCCCAGAACAATGAGGAAGGGAAAAAGCCCCTGCCAGGCGCGCCGGCAAGCACTCCGCGCCTGGCAGGGAGCCGGGGCGTTACGCCGCCGGTATTTCGGCGTAGCGGGCGTTTTCTTCCATGGCGACGCGGATGCCCTTTTCCTCATCCACGCGCGTGAGCAGGAGGATGCCGCCGACGAAGAAGATGACCAACGCGATGATGCCCAGACGACTCTGCCCGGTGATTTGGGAAACGACGCTGAACAGCAGCGGCCCCGCGATGCCGGCGAATTTGCTCGAGATGTCGTAGAAGCCGAAGAATTCGGCGCTGCGGGCCTTGGGCGCCATCTGGGTGTAGAGGCTGCGGCTCAGAGCCTGCGTGCCGCCCTGAACCATTCCTACCGCAAAGGCCAGCGCCCAGAAATGCCATGCCTGGCTCATGAAGTAGCCGGCGATGGCGATGAGCGCATACCAGCCCAACCCGATCATCACTGAGCGCTTGGTCCCGACGCGCTTGCTGAATTTGCCGAAGAGCAGCGAGAAGGGGATGCCGACAAATTGGGTGAGGAGCAGCGCCCCTACCAGGTCCAGCGCGCTGATGCCAATTTCCGCCCCGTAGATCGTCGCCATCTTGATGATGGTGCCGATGCCGTCATTGTAGAGCCAGAAGGCGACGAGGAACTTGAAGAGCTCGCCATATTTGCGGATCTCAGTAAACGTCATCCCCAACCGCTTGAAGCTGGCTTTGATGGGGGCGGTCCCCGCCTCGATGCCGACTTTGTTGGCAGGGGGCTCCGGAACGTGTCGCAGCAGCGGGATGGTAAAAATGCCCCACCAGAGCGCCACGGAGAGCAAGGAGAGCCGGTAGCCCAGGTTGTTAGCTTCCAGGAACCAGATCATGGCGATGTTGATGGCGAGCAGGATGCCGCCGCCGAGATAGCCCAACGCATAGCCCTTGGAGGAGACGAAGTCGGCGTCCTCTTCTCTGGCGACGTGCCCCAGTAGCGCGTCGTAGAAGATGTACGAGGCCCCTAGCCCGACCGTCCCGAAGAAGAACAACACCAGCGCGAACACCCAGTCCCCCGTATTGAGGGTGAACATTAGCGCTGTGGAGAGGATGCCGATGCCGGCGAAGATGGCCAGGAGCTTCTTCTTGCTGCCAGTATAGTCGGCGATGCTGCCGAGGATGGGAGCCAGGACGGCTCCTATCAACAGGGCGATGGAATTGGTGTACCCCCAGTAGACGGTTGCTTGATTGGAGCTCAGGTTCGCGGCAATGATGGTGCTGAAGTAGACCGGCAAGACGGCGGCTTCGGCGGTCGTCGAAAAGGCGGAGCTGCCCCAGTCGTACATACACCAGGCGTTGACTATTTTTTGATACTGACGGTCAGCGGCGGATTTGACGTTCAAGTGATGTTCTCCTTCCTTTCGAAAATGAATTGAAAATGAACTGAGTTCCTGCCCGATCTTGAAAAGCCGCTCCGACGACGTCTTTTGAGCGGCGGATGCCCTGAGCGCCGGCGGCGCTTACAGATCCACGGTGCATCCCAGCCCTGGGGTTTCGGGGGCGATGAACCATCCGTCCTCCAGGATGAAACGCGGCTGCGAAGGATCGTCTGCCAGGTCGAAGTGCCCGTCCAGATCGCCGTAGCGCACGCCGGGGCTGCTGAGCGCAAAGGCCAGACCCGCGGCGGTGAGCAGGGCGGGTTCGTTCAGGCAGCTGACCATGGTGATGAGCTGCCCCGCCCGCGCGATGGCCTCGAGCTGCCGCGCGCGGCGAAATCCCCCACACGTGCTGAGTTTGACGCTCACGCCATTGGCGGCGTGCTGCGTGGCAATTTTCAGAACGGCTGCGGCGCCGCACGCGCTCTGATCTGCCAGAATGGGCACCGGGCTGTGACGGGTGACCTCGGCCAGCTCCGTCAGCCCCAGCGCAGTCGGGACGGGTTCTTCCAGCATTTCCAGCTGGCCGGCCAGCGCCCGCGCGACTTCGAGGGCTTCGGCGACGGTGTAGCCCTGGTCGGCGTCCAGCCGGAGGGTGAAGTGCGGCAGCGCTCGATGGACGGCGCGCACGCGTTCAATGTCTTCTGCCGGGGCGCGCCCGCCCTTGAGCTTGAGAATGCGGAATCCCTGCCGCGCCCGGTTGCGAGCGCGCTCGACGGTCTCGGGAACCTCGCAGAGGTTGATGGTGACGGAGGTCTGAATGCGGTCGCGGTAGCCGCCCAGCAGACGGTGCAGCGGCAATCCCGCCGCTAACCCGAGCAAATCGTGAAAGGCAACGTCGAAAGCACAGAGGGCTGAGGGCGCCCCTTCACATAACGGTTCCAGCTCCGTCAGCGCGTATTCCAGATTGAGCGGATTGAGGTCGCGGGTGCGGAGGGCGCACGCCTGACAGGCGCGCAGGACGGTCTCGCCGGTTTCGCCCGTGAGGGCCGGGTCGAAGGCGGCGCAGCCCCAGGCGGTCTGGCCCTGCTGCGTCTCCAGACGCACGAAGATGACCGTGACCTGCTCGAGCTCGCCCTCGTCTTGATACCGGGTGCGATAGGGAACGCGCAGGTGCAGGTCTACGGGGATAACTTCGACATGGGTGATCTGCATACGACGGTTCCTCCTTCGAAAATAGAGGTCAGCGGGTCAGCAGTCAGCGAGTCACTTACGTTCACACGTTCACACGTGTTCACGTCGCTCCTAAATATGTTCGATTTCCGCATCCAGGCGCGCGAGGGTGTTATGCAGCTCCTCCAGGGCGGTGAGGGTCTCTTCGAGATGCCTGGTTTCGGCGCGGACAAA
>JAGPHL010000173.1:0-2449 GCA_018055515.1 Anaerolineae bacterium | reverse complement strand
ACGTTCACACGTGTTCACGTCGCTCCTAAATATGTTCGATTTCCGCATCCAGGCGCGCGAGGGTGTTATGCAGCTCCTCCAGGGCGGTGAGGGTCTCTTCGAGATGCCTGGTTTCGGCGCGGACAAAGCGCGTGTAGGGGGCAATCGCGGTCTCGATGTTGCCCAGGCTGCGCTCCAGCTCGTTCTCGAATTGCTCCGTGAGCGCCTTCACCAGCTGCGCGCGCAGCTGCGCGATCTTCTGACGCAGCTCCTCTTTGGCCTTGCGCCGATGCGCCGGAATCACGAACAGCCCCAGGGCCGCGACTGTCCCCGCCGCGACGACGCCGGTGAAATCCAGGACGCTGGTGGTGAAGAGAGTGGTGAGCAATGCTCCCAGGCCAATCGCGCCGACCTCGACCAGCGCGGTCTCCGCGACGGCGAGCTGCAGCGCGCCGGATAGCTGCTCTGCTTCTGCCGTACGATCGTAAGTCTCGATGGCGTGCCTGGCCGCCTGCCCTACCGTCTCCAGCAGGTGATCCCGGTCGTACTCGAAGGTGCTGTTGATTTGTCCCACGAGCCGCTCGGCATGGACGGCGCGCCGCGCGCTGAGGTGCTCCATCACTGCCTGCCACTGCCGGAGGTTGCTGGCGACCAACCAGTCAATCATCTCAGTCACCTGTTGCGTGATGAGGCGGGGCACGTTGCCGACGACGTTGTGCGCAAAATCGGCCTCGATTTTCTCGCGGTTGAGGAGATCGAAAACGCGCGCCAGACGCAGCGTTTCGTCGAAGAAAGCAACGCCACGGTTCTCAAAAGCTTGCAGGACATTGTCCACTTCCGCCAGCCGATAGTGGAAATCCCGCCGCACGTCCTCGCGGTAAAGGGCCGTCTGCCGATCCAGGTTGTTGAGCGTGGCGACATCATCGGCGAGCAGGGCGAGGCGCGCTTCGACGGCATTGCTGGTCTCCGCAATCAACCGCAGCCCTACGCCAATGGGATTGTGCAGCTTGAGGCGGATGCGCTCGGTCTGATCCAGCGTCTCGCGGATGTAGCGCTCCAGCGCCTCGAAGCGGCTGGCGGCGAGCAGGGCCGCGTCGCCGCTCTGTTTGGCGCGCAGCGCCCGTCGCGCCGAAACGGAAAACACGGGCGGGCGGAGATCCAACAGCTGCTGCGCGCTCTCGATGACGAAGGCCTCAACACGCGCAACTTCGTCGGGGGTCTCCAGGATGTCAATCTTGTTGATGACGAGCACGATCTTCTTGCCCCAGCTGCGGATCTGCTCCAGGAAGCGACGCTCGCTTTCGGTGAAGGGGCGATCCGCTGAGGTGATGAAGAGCACCACGTCCGAGCGGGGGACAAATTCCGAGGTGATGGCTTCGTGCTCGCGCTTGATGGCGTTGGTGCCGGGTGTGTCTACGATGCTGATCTGTCGCAGCAGCTCCATCGGCGCGGTGAGATCATCTATGGCGGCTTCGCGGGTGGTGCGGGCGATTTCGGGCCCGTAGGTGAGGCGCTGGATGCGGACGGTGGTGGGCGTCACCCCTTCTTCCAGAAGCGGCTGTCCCAGCAGCGCGTTGATGACGGCGCTCTTGCCCGCGTTGAATTCGCCGGCGACGACCAGCAGGAAGAGCTCATCCAGCTGGCGGATGGAACGCTCTAACGCGGCGCGATTCTCCGCGCTGACGCCAAATTGCGCCAGCAATACCTGGAGGGCGCCGAGGGCTTGCCGCTCTTCGCTGAGTAGCTGGGCCTGCGCCTCATTCAGAATGGGCTGTAACATGAAATGCCTCCTTCTCAGCAACCTTCGCGTGCACCTTGCTTAGAACAGCGACAGCTGCGCGGCTTCGGGCGGCGCCTCGTAAACTTCCGGTTCCCACTGGTGATCGAGCAGCTCGCGCAGCCGCTGGAAATCCGCCTCCACGTCTGTCTTGAGCGAGGGGCGATGGAGTGCGGCGGCCGGATGGTACATCGGGAAATAGACGAGGTCGCCGACGCGGCGCGCCTGTCCGTGGACGAGCGAAATCTTCTCGGTGGGAAAAGCGCGCGCCATGGAGTGCCGTCCCAGCGTCACCACGACTTTGGGGCGGATGAGCTCCAGCTGCCGATCCAGGTAGGACTTGCAGGCGGCGACCTCTTCATCCAGCGGATCGCGATTCCCCGGCGGACGGCATTTGATGACGTTGGTGATGTAGACGCGCGCGCGGTCCACGTGGATTCCTGCGAGCAGCTCGCTCAGGTATTGCCCCGCCGCTCCGACAAAGGGGACGCCCTGCTGGTCCTCATGGAAACCGGGGGCCTCGCCGATGAACATGAGCTCTGCATCGAGGGGACCGCTGCCCGGCACGGCGTTGGTCCGTCCCATGGAGAGAGGGCAGCGTTGGCAGCTCTGCACCTCGGCGTAGAGAGCCTCTAATGCGGCGGATCTGGATGTATCCATGTGACTTACCTCCTCAGCAAATGCGTAATGCGT
>JAGPHL010000172.1 GCA_018055515.1 Anaerolineae bacterium | reverse complement strand
ACAATCCAGCGCGCCACCTACCTGCTGTGGGTAGCGCATGGCCTGGAGCGCATCGGCGACCGCGTGACCAACATCGCCGAACGGGTGATCTTTATGGAAACGGGTAAGTTCGAGGAGCTGGAATGAAAACCGACAACGCCGCGCAGCGGCGGGAGCAAGCAACGTTGGAGACAAAGAATTTCGCGATCCACGACATTATTTGGGACGCGGGCGGCACGCTCTTCGATACCTATCCGGCGGTGACGCAAGCCTTCGACGCCGCCCTGCGCGAATTTGGCGCACAGATCCCCTTCGAGCGGATCCTGCAGCTGGCGCGCGAATCCACCCACTACGCCGTCTCCACCCTGGCTCACGAAACGGGGATAGACGCTGACGCGCTGGAAAGCGCTTTCCGACGCCGCTACAACGCCATCGGCCCGGAGGCGCAACCGCCCTTCCCCGGCGTGAAAGAGGTCTGCGCAACAATCTGCGCCCGCGGCGGACGCAACTTCATCGTCACTCACCGCGGGCGCGACTCCCTCAACGCGCTGTTAGCCGCTCACGGAATGGGAGGCTATTTCAGCGACAGTATCACCGCAGAGGATCCCTTCCCCCGCAAACCCGATCCCGCCGCACTCAACGCCCTTGTCGCCCGCCACGGGCTGACTCCCGCGACGACGCTCCTCATCGGCGATCGCGCTCTGGACCTGCAAGCCGGGCGCGCGGCGGGAATGCGCACCTGCCTGTTTGAAGCCGGCCCCGATTCGAAGGCCGCGCCAGAACCGGCCGATCTGGTCATCACCTCGTTCCCGACGCTGCTGAAACGGTTGTCACCGGCTTCAGATTTTCCCCGCGCCTGCAGGGCGAACTTCCCCCTTTGACGGCAGCGCGTTCCCATTTCGGGGGATGGCTACTGTTTCAGCTTCAGCACTAACGGCAGAAAGACGCGGCGCTGACTGGCGATGCGTCGCGCGTAAATGTTGAGGTGTTCGAGCGCCGTATCCACGCGCCCGTCCTCCCAGGCGACCAGCCAGCTGCCCCGACCTGGCCGCGCCGCGACGACCGGCGAGTTGCGCGCGCTGTCGGACGCCTCGGCGAATGAGAGCAGCTCCTCCACCGGCAGCCCCGCCGGGTCCAGCCACCGCCCCTGAATCGCGGAAGCGGCGCTCCCTCCCTGGGCCGTGATGTCCCAGACCACCAGGAAACGCTGTTCGAAAGGATCATAGCCCAGCGCCGGGCGCCCCTCCTGTTCCGTCGCCGTCGCCGTGAGCGGAGTCGCGTCCCCCACCGGCACACCAGATTCCTCCAGACGCCGCGCCATGATCTCGGATTGGCCGGTCTCCGTGTCGAAAGCGGCCCAGACCACAAGGTAGAAAGCGCGCTCCTCCGGCCCTGCCCAGGCAATGCGCGGCTGACTCTCTTGCAGGGTCGGCGTATGCGTCAGCAGTTGCCGCGATCCCAACAGGCTGCCGTCCTCGCCCGCCAGCGCCTGCCCGGCAATGTCCCAGCGCGGGACGTCCGGGCTGGCGGGATCCTGTTCCTGCCAGACCACAAAAAAGACGTTGTTGACGGCGTCATACGCCGCGTGCGGGTTCAATGCCTGCTGCCCCGCGACCTCCAGGCGGGAGATGTTGACCTCGTCGCCCAAAAGCGCACCATCGTGCATGAGCAATTGCCCGTAGATGTCCGTCGTCCCGCTCAGGGGCTCGGTGGCCTCGAAGACGACCAGGTACACATTCGAGCCCGCGACGACAAAGGGCGCCCGCAATGTCGCCGGCAGCGCCGCGACGACAAAGTTAGCGCCGCTGAGGCTCCCATCCGCGGCGACCCGCTGCCCGACAATGCCCTCAGCGGCGCTCCACACCGCGAGGAACTCGTCGTCGCCCCAAGAATCCCAGGCGACAGAGACGCCGGTCGTCTCCGTGAGCACGTGCTCCGTGAGGGTGATGGGCGCGCTCGCCAGGGAACCGTCTCCCTCCAGCAGATACGCCTGCACCGCCGTGCTCTGATTGCCACCGCCGCCGAACACATTAGCCCACGACGCCAGAAACCGGTCGGAGGTGCGGCTGTAAGCGAGGGCGGGGCGCGTCTGCAAGCGCGGCAACCCCGTCAGCCCGAAGTGCAGGCCCAGTCGCCCTCCATTGTGCTGGAGGCGTTGACCGTAGATGCCGGTGTTGGCGCCAGCACGCGCATCCTGCCACACCACCACCGCCGTATCGGGGTCGGAGGCGGTCGCCACGGCCAGCGCCGGGCTCGTTTGGGCGCGCGGGTCATCGCTCACGGACACCGGCAGCCCCCACGGCAGCCCGCCGCTGAGCACCCGCCGCGCCAACAGGTCGCCCTCCCCCGTCGGCGCCTGCCAGATGACGAGATAGCCGTTCGCGTCGGGCCAGAAGGCCAGGGCCGGCGCGCCTTCCGCAATGACCTCCGTGCTGATCCGGAACTCCGGCGGCTGCAGGAGATCCACGCTGAAATCGAGCTCCCGTCCGTAGAGCTGCGGCGTCGCGAGGCGCCAGTCATTCCAGACGAAGAGCACCCGCCCATGGGTGGAGTTCGCCGCCACGGCAACCCGCCGTTGCGCGCCGGCCGCAGCGCTGACCGCGACGTTGTCGCCGTCAAGCTCGCCCGCGGCGGTCACCCGCTGCGCGTAAATAGTCTCATGCGCCTCGCCGCGACGGTCCTCCCAGGCGACTACGAACTCACTCAAAGCCGGGCTGAAAGCCACGGCGGGGAAAGCCGCCACTCCTGCGCCGTCGGAAATGTCGAGGATCGCCACGCCCAGAGTGCCCGCGCCATTCACCTGCCGCCCCCGCACGCGCGCGGGCAACGGCTGCGCATCGGTCCACACCACAAGGGCAGTGTCAGCAGCAGCGGCTACCTGCGGCCCACTCTGCGCGCCCTCCGCCGCTACGATGGGGAACACGTCACCATCTGGCAACCCCGCGCGCGTGACCCATCTCCCGTAAATATCGGCCAGGCCGTCAACCGCCGAGCGCTCCTCCCAGACCACCAGGTAGCGTTCGGCGCCCGCCAGGTAAGCCACAGCGGGCTGCGCCTGGAGCGTCGGGCTGACGGTGAGGGTCACTGCCGGGCCCAACAGCCGCCCATCGCGGCTGAGACGCTGCGCCACGATATCTGACGTCGCCGCCTCGCGCACGCTCGTCCAGACTGCCAGGTATTCGTCATCGCCGGCGTTGTAGGCGAGCGCCGGGCTGCGCTGCGGGCCGGCCGCGTCGCTCAGCAGAAAGTCCTGGGGGACGGAATGGGTCTGCGGCGCCGGCAGCTCCGGCGGCGCAGAGGGCGTCTGGCAGCCGGAGAGGGAGACGTCATCCACGTACATGCCCGTCTTCCCCCCGCTCCCGTCGTTGTAGACGCCGAAGAGGAGCCAGAAGCTCCGCCCGATGTAGGCGCTCAAGTCGAAGCTGTAATGGCTCCATTGGCGGCTGTTGGAACGGGTCCAGAGCAAGCGCTCCAGAATGAGGCCCTGATCGTCGAGCAGCAGCACGTATTGCGCGTCGCCGGCCATGGCTGAGGGAAGACGCTGCACCCCGGCGTCGAGCTGCGCCAGCTGCACTTCCGTGGAGAGCGGGTAGAGCCAGGCACTCAGCGTCGCGGTCATCAGCGTCGAGGGCAGACTGATCCGCTGCCGCGCCGAGGAATAGCCCAACCAATTCGCAGCGGTCGTCAATCCCACGCGCAAGGAGCGGGAAGGGCTGTGCGCCTGCTCCAGGGTGTAGGCGGCAGTGATGGGCGTCGCCGGAAATTCCCAGGCCGTGGTCTGCTCGCAATTGCCATTGCGCAACCATTCCCAGCAGGGGGTGCGGAGGCGATACAGGCCGTGCTCGGTCGGCAGGAAGAGCAAATCGCGCCGGACGGCGACCAACCCGTGAGGCGTGGCATTCGGCGTCAGCCCCTGCAGCTCCCACGTGCTGCCGCGATCGTGGCTGCGGTAAAACTCATGGGCGGTTCCTTCGCCAGTCGCGACGCGCTCCACCGTAAACAGGGCTTGATCGGCGGCATACTCCGGCGAGACCGCCAGGCCCAGAATCCAACCGTCGGGCCAGTCCACGGGCAGCCCCTCGCGGGCCTTCTGCCAGGTCAGCCCGCGATCCGTGGAACGGACGATGCCGTTCATGGGAAGGTCCTCCTCCCCGCTGCCCTCAATCCAGAAATAGCTCACCCACAACGTCCCATCGGCGGCATAATTCGGGGAGAAGCTCACCTCACGGGGGATGTCCACGCCGGGGATTGAAATCTGCTGCCACGTCAGCCCGCCATCGGTGGAACGAAGGGGGGGATTGAAGCCAGTGAGGTACACGGTGCCATCGGCGGCGAAATCCGGCGAGGGGAAGAGGTGATCAAGGGACGCAAATTCAGGCAGGGCGGCATGGAGCGGCGTCCAACTGTCACCGCCGTCGGCGGAACGCCAGAGGTGATCCTCGCCAGCGGCGAAAACCACCAGCGCGCCCGTCGCCCCTCGAACCGCCGCGACGTCCCGGAAAGGCTTTTCCGTGTCCGTCAGGACCGTCTGCCAGCTCAATCCACCGTCAGTGGAGCGCTGCACGTAGCCGGTCGAATCGCTCGCAGCGCCAGCGACAAACAGCGTCGGATCCCAGGCGGCCGTCGGGTCGAAAGCCAGCGCGCGCAGCTCTCCGTCGGCGCGGTACAGCGGCTGCCAGGAATCGCCGTCGTCGGTGCTCACCCGCAGCTCGTCGTCGGCGATCGCGTACACCGTGCGGTTGAGGTCATACGCGGGGGAACGCCAGAAGCGCGTCCATGCGGTCGGGATCACAACCTCCCAGGCAGGTGAAACCACAGTTGCTTCAGCAGGGGGATTTTGAGGCAGGGAAGCGCCGTAGGCAACGCCAGCAGGCATCAACAAACTCAAGAGTACGATCGCGCTGAACCATCTCATCTTCATCGCTACATCTCCTGTCCTGCCCTGTTAAAAACAATCGTAACTGTTCAGCCACTGACTAAAAAACGCAAGATTTCCTCGCGACCTTTGAAGATTGAGTATCAACTTTTGCCCCCTATCCCCTGGCCCCTTTCCCCCGCGCGGCGCGGGGGAAAGGGGAACTTTTTTTTGTGGGGCTTTGCAGGCGGGCTACGCCCGCCTGCAAAGCCCCAATTTTTTTCTCCCCCTCCCCAACGGCGTCTGCGCCGTTGGGGAGGGGGCAGGGGGTGGGGCAAAAGCTACAGGCCACAAAGGTTCCTTCATCGCCGTCTGGCTGCCTGGTGCCAGGCTGAACAGTCACAAACAATCAACCGTCTATCCCATCACCCATCACCCATTACCCGTCACACCGGTAACGCAAACGAGAAGGTGCTGCCCTTCCCCAATTCGCTCTCCACCCAAATGCGGCCGCCATGAGCTTCCACCGCCATCTTGCAGAAAGTGAGTCCCAGGCCGGTGCCACGATGCGCCCGGATGTCCTTCTCCGCCTGGGTGAACTTCTCGAAAATGCGCCCCAGGAACTCCGGCGGGATGCCGCTGCCCG
>JAGPHL010000171.1 GCA_018055515.1 Anaerolineae bacterium | reverse complement strand
CCGGGCCTGACGCCCGCGCAAGTGCAGCAGGTGATCCAGAATACGGCCGTGGATCTGGGGCCCGCGGGATGGGATCAGAATTACGGCTATGGCCGCATCGCTCCGCTGGCGGCGTTGCAGAGCGTCGTCTTGTCTGCGCCGACGCTGTCTGCCATCAGCAATCCGGAGAATGATGGCGCTTATTCGGTAAGCTGGTCGGCGGTGAGTGGGGCGACGGGCTATACGCTGCAGGAGGATGACAACGCCGGCTTCTCCTCGCCCGCGACCCGCTACTCTGGCGCGGCCACGCAAACCGCCATCTCAGGGCAGGCGGTGGGAACCTGGTATTACCGCGTGCGCGCCACGGCTGGCGGCGTTCAGAGTGACTGGAGCAACGTCGTCTCCACGCAGGTGTCGCTCCAACCGCCTGTGCTGGCGACCATCACCAATCCGACGCAGGCAGACACCTATCTGGTGAACTGGAGCGATGTGGCCGGGGTGACGGGCTATAAACTGCAGGAGGATGACAACGCCAGCTTCTCCTCACCCGCGACCCGCTACTCTGGCGCGACGTCGCAGTATCAGGTGACGGGACAGCCGGGCGGGACGTGGTACTATCGTGTGTTTAGCCTGGCGGGGGAGCTGCAGAGCGGCTCTAGCAACGCCGTTTCAACGACGGTGGCGGCTTCGTCCTTGAGCGCGCCGACATTGAACGCCATCAGCAATCCCGATGGCGACGGCGCCTATGCCGTGTCCTGGAGTGCGGTGACCGGCGCGACGGCGTATCGCCTGGAAGAGAGCGCCTCGCTCTATTTTGAGCAGCCGAAGATGGTGTACGAAGGTACGCTGCAACAGTACAACGCGGTAGACATGCCCGGCGGGACCTGGTACTATCGCGTGCGCGCCCTCGCGGCGGGCGGCAATAGTCCCTGGTCGGCATCGTGTTCGGTGAATGTGACGAGCTACGTCTTTCTGCCGCTGGTGTTGAGGTCTTACGCCGAGATGCCGCTTTCCCCGTTGGTGAATGGCGACTTTGAGGCGGGGCGCACTGGCTGGAAGGAGTATTCCCTGCTGCCCAGCAGTTTCTTCATTGATGATGTGGCGTTCCAGGCCGGCGCGACGGTAACAGAGAAGCCGGCGCCGTTAGAGGGCATCCCCGCTTTCCGGCAATAGTCAGACACCTGAACCAGAGCCCACCTTGTGCACGCTCCAGGAGGTAACATGGACCAATACATTGCAGCCATTGATCAGGGCACTACCGGCACACGCTGTATCCTTTTTAACCATGACGGCAGGCCGGTCATCTGGGCCTACGAGGAACATGCGCAGCTCTATCCGCAGCCTGGATGGGTGGAGCACGATCCTGCCGAAATCTGGGAGAAGACGCAAAAAGTGATCCGGCAGGCGCTCACACAGGGCAACATCCCTACCGGCGCGATTGCGGCCGTCGGTATCACCAATCAGCGCGAGACGACGGTGGTGTGGGATCGGCGCACGGGCGAGCCGCTGTACAACGCCATCGTCTGGCAGGACACACGCACGAAGGGCCTCTGCGATGCACTGGCGCGGGAGAGCGACCTGGGGCAAGATCGTTTCCGCGCGAAAGTGGGCCTGCCGCTGGCGACCTACTTCTCCGGGCCGAAGATCAAGTGGCTGCTGGAGCATGTCCCCGCGGTGGCGGAAGCCGCTGCGCGGGGCGACGCGCTCTTCGGCACGACCGACACGTGGGTGATCTGGCAGCTCACCGGCGGCGCACGGGGAGGTGTGCATATCACCGACGTCACCAACGCCAGCCGCACGCTGCTCATGGATCTTCCCACGCTGCAGTGGGACGCGGAGATTCTCAAGACGTTGGGGATTCCCGCCTCGATGCTGCCGGAAATCCGACCCTCCAGCGCGCCGCGCCCGTATGGCTTCACGCTCAAGGATGGCCCCTTCGGCGAGGCGATCCCCGTCACCGGCGACCTGGGCGATCAGCAGGCGGCGCTCGTGGGGCAGACGTGTTTCAGCCCCGGCGAGGCGAAGAATACCTACGGAACGGGCTGTTTCATGCTGCTCAACACGGGCACGGAGATCGTGCCCTCGAAGAGCGGTTTGCTCACCACGGTGGGGTATAAGTTCGGCGATGCGCCCGCCGTTTATGCGCTGGAAGGTTCCATTGCGATCACCGGCGCGTTGGTGCAATGGCTGCGGGATAACCTCGGCTTCTTCGACCGCGCGCCTCAAATCGAAGGGTTGGCGCGGGAAGTCGAGGACGCCGGCGGGATGTACATCGTCCCGGCCTTTTCCGGCCTCTTCGCTCCGTATTGGCGCAGTGACGCCCGGGGCGTCATGGTGGGACTGACGCGCTACATCAACAAGCATCATATCTGCCGCGCCGCGCTCGAGGCGACTGCCTATCAGACCCGCGACGTGTTGGAGGCGATGGAGAAGGACTCCGGTGTGGCGCTCACCGCCCTCAAAGTGGATGGGGGAATGGTCGCCAACGCGCTGCTCATGCAGTTCCAGGCGGATATTCTGGGCGTGCCGGTCGTGCGGCCCATCGTCACCGAGACGACGGCGCTCGGCGCGGCCTATGCCGCCGGGCTGGCGGTGGGTTTCTGGAAGGACACTGAGGAGTTGCGGCAGAACTGGGGCGTGGATCACATCTTCCAGCCGGGGATGGAGGCGGCGCGGAAAGAGGCGCTCTACGCCGGGTGGAAGAAGGCGGTGGAGCGGACGTTCGATTGGGTGGAAGAGTAGCCAGATTGAGGCTCTTGTATGGATTAGACAGCCGTAGGCGCCACCCTGGATGATCTGATCCTTTTGACGACCGGGTCATGGCCTTTAGTGGGCTTTGAAGCTCATCTTCTTGTCTTACACTTTTCGGCATTTGGGTTTGAGATTTGCATATTTTCAGGAGGATTTCATGCCACAACCCTATGACATCATCATCATCGGCGCGGGGATTGTAGGCGCGATGATCGCCCGCACCCTGGCGCGCTACGACGTGCGCATTCTGTGGCTCGAGAAGGCGAGCGACATCGGCGTTGGTGCCACGGCCGCGAACTCTGCCCTCATCCACGCCGGGCATGACGCCGTCCCCGGCTCGCTCAAAGCGGAGATGAACGTGAAAGCTAACCCGCTGTGGGACTCGCTTTCCGAGGAACTGCACTTCGCTTTCAAGCGCACGGGTGCGTATGTGGTCGCCATCGGCCCGGAGGAATTTGCCAAACTGGAGCAGCTGCTGGATCGCGCGCGGCAGAATGGCGTCCCTGCCACAATCCTCAGCGGCGAGGCCATGCGTCAGCGCGAACCGCAGATCAACCCGGCGGTGAGTGGCGCGTTGCACGTCCCTACCGGCGGGATTGTAGATCCGTGGGGGGCCACCGTCGCCGCCGCCGAGAATGCCGTGCTGAACGGCGTGGAGTTGCGGCTGAACACGGAGTTCCTGGATTTCATCTGGGAAGGTGAAAAGGCGAGTGAGCGCGTCGGCGAGTCCAAAATCCAAAATCCAAAATCTAAAATCATCGGCGTTCACACCTCCGCTGGAGACTTTTACGCCCGCTGGGTCATCAATGCCGCCGGACTGTTCGCCGACGAGGTGATGCATAAGGCCGGCGTCCGCCCGGAGTTCAAGATCACCCCCCGGCGCGGCGAGTACTTCGTCATGGACCGCAATCAGCTGCAGCTCAACAACGTGCTGTTCCCGGTGCCTACTGCCATCAGCAAAGGCATTTTGGTGACGATGACCCTGCACGGCAACACGCTCGTCGGACCGAACGCCGAGAACGTCGAAGACAAGACGGACGTGGACGTGACCCCGCAGGGCATGGCGGAGGTCTGGGCTGGCGGCTTGAAGCTGGTGCCGGGCCTCAAGCAGCGTGACATCATCGCCGTTTTCGCGGGATTGCGGCCTGCCGGCAACGCGCCCTGCGCTAATCCCGCCGTGGACTACGCCCACGATTTTATCATCGAGATCCCGGCAGAAGTGGCGGGCTTCGTCAACCTCGGCGGGATGGAATCCCCCGCGTTGACCGCTGCCCCGGCCATTGCCGGACGTGTGGTGGAGCTGTTGCGCGGCGCGGGCGAGGAGCTACGCGAGAAAACGGACTGGAATCCCCTCCGCCCGGACCGTCCCGTCTTCCGGCATCTCACGCGGGCGGAGCAGGCGGCGCTCGTGGCGCAAGACCCTCGCTACGGCCGGGTGATCTGTCGCTGCGAGACCGTCACGGAGGGCGAGATCGTCGCTGAAATCCATGCACCCATCCCCGCCACGACCTATGACGCCATCAAGCGGCGCACCTGGCTGGGCACCGGGCGCTGTCTCGGTGGCTTCGACATGCCCCGCGTCGTTGACATCCTCGCGCGCGAGCTGGGGAAAGATCCCCTGGAGATCAGCAAGAAAGGCCCCGGTTCGGAGTTCTTATTCCGCCAGACGAAAGAAACGGCGTAATGTGTATTGCGGGCTGCGTAAAAATTCACCTTTGCATGAAATTTTACGCAGCATGAGAGATCTCTTGTATATAAGACGAATATCATGTAGAATGAAAGTGTATGACGATATCGCGAACAATAGGAGTTCTGTATGGAAATGGTAACGGTTTCGCCTAAGTATCAGGTGGTCATCCCCATGAAAATACGCCGGGCATTGGGAATTAAGCCTGGTCATAAAGTTCAGGTCATTCAGTACCAGGATCGCATTGAACTGATCCCGCTACAGCCCATTCAAACCATGCGGGGGTTCCTGAAGGGGATAGACACGAGTATTGAATGTGAACCGGATCGCTCCCTATGATGAATGTGGTGGATTCTTCAGGTTGGCTGGAATACTTTGCTGATGATGCCAATGCAGATTTTTTCGCTGAGGCTATCGAGTCCACCGCACACTTGATCGTGCCTGTGATCACATTGTATGAGGTATTCAAGCGCGTTTATCAGCAACGTGATGAAGATGCCGCGCTGAAAGCCGTGGCTTTGATGATGCAAGGGCAGGTAGTAGACCTGGACGCAACGCTGGCTTTGAACGCCGCTAGATTATCGCAGGATTTCTCGTTGCCGCTGGCGGATAGTGTGATTTTAGCTACAGCGTATGCGTATCATGCCACGTTATGGACACAAGATGCGCATTTCCAGAACGTGCCCGGCGTGCAGTATGTTGAAAAAAGATATTAGAGGAAAAAGGAACGATTGCTAGACCTTGAGCACATCACTTTTGACCCTCGGATTGCTGAAGATTCTATCACCCATCCATTACCCCTCTACGAAAGGTAAACGTTATGGCCCACACACTCAAATCCCACTACGATGTCATCGTCATCGGCGCGGGGCCGGGGGGACTGGCCGCCGCTATCGAGGCCAAAAAGCACGGCGCGGACGATGTGTTGCTGATTGATCGCGACCTGGAACTCGGCGGGATCCTGCTCCAGTGCATCCACAACGGCTTTGGCGTGGAGACGTTCAAGGAAGACCTGCCCGGTCCCAGCTACGCTCAGCGGTTTGTCAACGAGGCGCAGACTATCGGCATCGAGTATTTGCTCGATACCATCGTGC